>JAYTEJ010000424.1:0-10530 GCA_043735365.1 Acidobacteriota bacterium | reverse complement strand
GTGGTCGACACCCGGGCGGCGTGACGCACCGCGAGCGCGCGCCACGCCTCCTCGTATTCGTGATCGCCGCTGCCGAGCAGCACCCAGGTGGCGTCGAGCTCCATGAGCTCGTCCAGCGCCGCCGCCAGCACGTCGAACCCCTTCTGGTGCGTCAGTCTGGAAATCAGCCCAATCACCGGGCGTCGGCGCGCCGCCGCGTCCACAGGAAGCCCGACCGCCTGCAGCAGCTGCTCTTTCGCGCGGGCCTTGCCGGTCAGATCCGCGGCGCTGAACGACGTGCCGATCAGATCGTCCTGCGCAGGGTTCCACCGGGAGACGTCGATGGCGTTGAGGATGCCGCGCAGGTCGGCGGCGCGCCGCTGCAGCGTGCCGTCGAGACCGAAGCCGAGCTGCGGGGTGAGAATCTCGTGTGCGTACGCGGGGCTGACGGTGGTGATCCGCTCGCTGAAATTGATCCCCCCCTTGAGGTAGCTGATCTGCCCCCAGTACTCCAGCGCCTGCACGTCCATGACTTCCCAGCCCAGCCCCACCGCCGGCAGCGTGGTCGGTGGAAAGACGCCCTGAAAGGCGAGGTTGTGGATGGTGAAGATCACCGGGACGCGCCCGACGATTGGATCGTGCGAGAGCTGCATCTTCTGAAACACCGGCACCAGGCCGGCCTGCCAGTCGTGCGCGTGGATGATCGACGGGCGCTCGCCGCGGAGCCGCAGGTATTCGAGCGCGGCGCGGCTGAAGACGGCAAAGCGCCAGGCATTGTCCTGGAAGTCGCCGTGACCGTCGCCGTAGAGCCCGTCGCGGTCGAAGAGGCCGGGACTGTCCACGAACACCGGGGTGACGCCCCCTCGTTCGCGGCCGGTATGGAAGCTGACCGCCACTTCCTGGTGGCCGAACGTCAGCGTGCAGCGCTCCACGGGCGTGTCCTCTGCCGCCACCGACCGGTAGCGCGGCAGGACCAGCGTGACGCGATGTCCGAGTTTGCCCAGCGCGTCGGAGAGCGCGGCCATCACTTCCGCGAGCCCGCCGGTGTGCGCAAAGGGGTGAGCCTCCGACGCCACCATGACGACATGGAGCGGCGCGGTCGAGGCTGACGCGGCCGCTACCGCGGAAACGGCCGCGGCCGCCGGGCGCTTCACGGCAGCGATCTTCGGTGCCGACGGTTTCGAAGCCGCGGTTTTCGGCGCGGCCGCTTTGGGGCCGCCGGCCTTCGGCGAGGCGGCCTTCGGCGTGGCCGCGGTGGAGCCGCCCGCCTTCGGCACGGCGGGTGGCGGACTGGTCCGGGCCGCCGGGTTTCTCGCCGCGGCTTTGGCGGCCGCCGGAGCCTTCGCTGGAGCGGCTTTCCTGTCTTTGGCTGGAGCGTCGGACGCGGGGGGCTTTGGTTTCGGTGCGGAACGTTTCTTCTCGGACATCCCGCTCATGTTACCTGTTCGCGGCGGCCTCGTTCAATGACGAAACGTCCGGCCGGGTAGTGAGTAAAAGCCCGCTCGCGACACGGCCTACCGGACCAGGGCGCCGACCCGCGGCTGGCAGGCGTGCGCGATGTTGGCTTAGAATCCAGCCGTGCCAGAACCTCAGATTCCGCCGCCAGCCCGATCGGAGTCGCGCGAAATCGCCGAGCTCCGCCGGCTCAAACAGGAACAGCCAGAGCTCGCCTCGGCGGTCGACCTGCAGGTCGAGCTGCTGCAGCTGCAGCGGCGCGTCCAGTCGCGGGTGTCGCTGCCGGCCATCCGTCTCGACAAGGACCACCTCAACGGCCTGGTGGGAACAGGCACGATGCTGCAATTCGAGCATCTGCCCATCGACTGGGGCGATCTGCGGTTCCTGCTGCGGGCGACAGCGGCGGCGATGCGCAGCCATGAGGCGCTCGACGAGCGTGACTTCCGGCGCGTCGAAGCGCTCTGCCGCGATACCGAACGGCTGCCGGCGGTGCTGCGATCGTGGTATGAATCGGCGCGCCCGGGCGCGGGAGCGATCCTCGAGGAAGGGGCCGGGCTCGAGCCGGTGTTCCTGCAGGCGATGCGCCCGTTCCTGTCCCGCTCGGCCGACGCCATCATGGCGATGACCGACCTGATTGGCTGGGTCGGCGGCACCTGCCCGCTGTGCGCGGGTGAGCCCGACCTGGCGGTCATCACGCCGGCCGCCGACCGCATCCTGATCTGCGGCCGCTGCTCGGCGCGCTGGCACTTCCACCAGCTGACCTGTCCGTTTTGCGCCAACGCGGACCGAAGCCGGATCACGTCGTTCGCCAGCCGCGACGGGCAGTACCGGATCTACGCCTGCGACGTCTGCGAGCGGTATCTCAAGGCGTTCGACGCGCGCCGGGCGACGCGGTCGGTGATGCCGGCGGTCGACGGCGTCGCGACCCTGCCGCTCGACGCTGCCGCCATCCAGAAAGGCTACAAGTAGCCGGCGCTATTCCTGCTGCTGCGCCTGCTGCTTGACGAAGAGCGCCGAGGCCTTCTCGGACATCCAGTTGAACAGGTGGCGTGTCTCCCAGAACCGGCCGGGGTTCGACCGCGCGCCGAGCACCACGACCGCCACCTGGCTGCCGGTCGGCAGCCGCAGCAGCGTCGCCAGGCAGTAACCCGCCTTGTTGATGAAGCCGGTCTTTCCCCCGAGCACATCGATGTCGCCGCCCATCACCAGGCGGTTGGTGCTGTGGATGCTGATGGTGCGCCGGTCGGTGGGGAAACTGTAGGTCGCGGTACGCATGATCGGCGCGATGCGCTCGTCGGACGCCGCGAAGGAAATCAACCGGGAGAGGTCGTAGGCGGACGAGACGTTCGCGGGGTTGAGACCGGAGGGATCGGCAAACGTGGTCGACTCGAGGCCGAGCTCCAGCGCCTTTTCGTTCATCCGCTCCACGAACGCGGCCGTCCCGCCGTGTGAGACGCGGGCGAGGACGCGCGCCGCGGCGTTGTCGGAGGCAATCAGCGCCAGGTGCAGGACGTCGCCGAGCTTGAGGCGATCGTTGGCGCGGAGGTGGGTCGTCGAGGCGGCGTAGACGTCGGCCCGCTCGACCGTGACCGTCTGCTCGAGGTCGGGATTGTCCTCCAGGAACACCACGCTGGTCATCACCTTGGTGATGCTGGCAATCGAGCGCTTGTCCTGCGCGTTCTCCTGCCAGAGCACCTCGCCGGTGGCCGGGTTGAAGATGATGGCGGCCGCGGCGCGAACGTCGGGGACCCGCTCACCGTTGACGTCGGTCTTGTAGCGCGGCGTCATCGCGTCCTGGAGCGACCGAACCGACTGCAGACGCTGGAATTCCCGGGCGCGGGCGGCCGACTGGGCCCGGGCAAGGCGCGCCTTGCGCGCCTGCGAGGCCGAGGCGGAGTACGCCGGTTTGGCGGCGGCACGCGGTGCGGCTCTGCGGGCAGAAACCGATGGGCTGGGAGCGGGTTTCCGTTTGTGGGTCTTCTGAGCGGCGTCCGACGACAACGGCAGACAGACCGTCACTCCCAGCAGAAGCACACACACACGGGTAACCAGGGGTTGAATCAGGCGCACGAACCCTCCGTGACAGACGTTGAATGCATCAGCTGGCTGGGAAGGCAACCAATGCAACTTGGGTGGAACGACTGCGAGTCTAACAGCAAAAATCCCGCCCGGGCAACATGTTATATAGCTCGCGGCATGAGATGTCGTCTTTTACTGCAGTGCCTCCGAAGAACGCCGCCCGAATGTTGGCATTCAAGACGGATACCACAGCCATACCCGTCACTGCACCGCCCCGCGATCGCATTTCTACCGGGCGATCGCGCCTCATAGAGGCGTATCGGTCGCTGGCGCACCCCCGCATAGGTCGCGAACGCCGGGTGAAAGGCGGTTGTTCGGGTGCACTCAGGCGGACAAAAGGTCGCCGGGTTGACGATTCCGTCCATCGTCTGACCGTTCTGTAATCCGGCCGCCGGGTCAGCGGGCCAACGCCACCGTCAGCAGCAGCGCGCGCGCCGTGCCCCGCCACGAATCTGTCGAGTCGAAGGCCTCGGCTGACGTATGCGTGCCTTCGGCGCTGCCGCCGCCGCCGATCGTGATCGCCGGGACGCCGAGGTTGATCGGGATGTTGGCGTCGGTCGAGCCTTCGCCGGGAACGGCCGAGCCGCCGAGCGCGGTCGTGATCGAGGCCGCCGCCGCCACGATCGCGGCTCCCGACGGGGTGCTGCCGCCGGGCCGGTTGCCCACGGCCCGCGTCTCCACGGCGACTCCGGGCCCGGCGATCCCCCGCCGGTTCTCCTCCGCGACCGCCTCGGCGAGCGCGCGCGCCAGCGCCGCGTCGAGTCGGCCGAGCGCCGCCGGATCGGACGATCGCAGATCGACCTCCATCCAGACGCTCGAGGCAATCGCATTGACGGACGTGCCGCCGCCGATGCGGCCGACATTGAACGTCGTCCGCGGCGTGCGCGGCACCGGCAGGTCGGCGATGCGCGCAATCGCCCTCCCCATCGCGTGCATCGGATTGGCGATCCCGAAGTCGCCGTAGCTGTGGCCGCCGCGGCCGGAAAAGGTCACGCGGTAGCGGAGGCTGCCGACCGCGATCCTGGTAATCCCCATGCCGGCGCCGTCCACCGACACGAAGGCATCCACTTCCCCCCGCCGCTCCTCGAACAGGTGCTTGACGCCGCGGAGATCGCCCAGCCCCTCCTCCCCCACCGTCCCGGCGAACGTGATCGTTCCGCCGGTCTGCACGCGGGCGGCGTCGAGCGCGCGAATCACCGCCAGCATCACCGCCAGGCCGCGGCAGTCGTCGGCAATACCCGGCCCCCGCAGCACCGCGCCGGCGCGGGTCGTCTTCACGGGCGTGCCCTCGGGGAAGACGGTGTCGAGATGGGCGGCCAGGACGAGATGCGGATGCGCGGCCAGGCCGCGGCGCTCCCCCAGCACGTTGCCGGCCGCGTCGATCCGGACGCCGGTCAGGCCGAGCGCCTCGAAGCGCGCCCGCAGCACCGCCGCCCGGGCCGCCTCTCCGAACGGCGGCGCCGGCACTTCGCAGAGCTGCCGCTGCTCGTCGAGTACCTGCGGCTCGTCCTCCCTGATGCGGGCGACTGCCGCCGCCAGCGCCGGCTCGTGCAGCAGCTGTTCGCCGGCCCCTCCCTGGGCCACCGCCGCGACAGCGGCCGGCCGGGACTGGACACTGATTGCCGACAGCCGAGGGCTGGCAACCGGGAGCCAGGCGCTGACAGTGGGCGGCCGGGAGCTGACTGCGGAGAGCGGAGATCCGAAAGCTGACGGATCAGAGCTGAGAGCGGGGAGCTGACCCCCGCACGCCGCACAGACGGCCCCCAGCGCGACGATCGCAGAAACGCACGTCATGCTGCCATGCTATGCGCTTCGCTCAGTTGCCGGCCAGTTGCGCGGATGTTTGGCAATCCAAGTATTTGGTGATCATGATTCAACATGTGACACATGGCGCGGCAACTTCGGGCCGCCGCCGCTGTCGCCCGCCGATGGCGTCTCCGCGGTTCTGAGGATTTCGCGTTCAAATCCGTAGTCCGCCGCCGGCGGTGCACAGGCGGCGCGCGCCAGATGCTGGTTGCCTCTGCCGGTACGGGAATTGCTCCGAGCGGGGTGGGGGTCACATGATGAGTCTCGTCCGTCTCCTCGGATTCACCACGCTCGGGTGCGGCTGCGTCACCGGCCACTACCGGGAGATCGCTACCAACCGCGAGATCACCTACGTCGAGGAGAAGGGCGCGGGTTGCAGCCAGCACGCGCACCGCCGCAACCACACGGTCGCGACGTCGCGCTTCGGTTCGCACGCCCTCTCCGCCAAAGCCTCCTGACGACTGGAGCGCCGCACATCCTCGCGCCCCGCGGCGCCAGGCGCGTTACACTGGACCTCGATGCCCCCTGGGAGGAAGCCACCCCGGCTTCCGCGACCGCACACCACCCTCGAGACACCTCGCGGCACGCTCAGGTTCTTCCTCGGAGACTGCCTCGACGTCATGGCGGCGCTGCCGCGGCGGTCGGTGTCCGTCATGGTCACCTCTCCTCCGTACAATCTCGGCATCCGCTACCGCAGCTACGACGACACCGTCCCCAGGGCCGCCTACCTCGAATGGACGGGACGCTGGGTGGCGGCGGCGCGCGAGGTCCTGGAAACCGAGGGCTCGCTCTTTCTCAACGTCGGCGCCAAGCCCTCCGACCCCTGGACCGGCATCGACGTCGGCCTGGCGGCCCGGGCGCATCTCGAGCTCCAGAACACCATCCACTGGATTAAATCGGTCGCCATCGACAAGGGATCGGGCGGGCCGTCGCTCGACCGCGACCTGGCGGTCGGCCACTACAAGCCGATCAACAGCGCCCGGTTCGTCAACGACTGCCACGAGTTCATCTTTCATTTCACCCGGGCGGCCCGGACGCCGCTCGATCGCCGCGCCATCGGTGTGCCCTACCAGGACGCCTCGAACATCGACCGCTGGCAGACCGGCGGCCGCAACCTGCGCTGCCGCGGCAACACCTGGTTCATCCCCTACGAGACCATTCAGAGCCGCGACAAGGACCGCCCCCACCCCGCGACCTTTCCGCCGCGAGTACCAGAGTACTGTTTCAAGCTGCACGGCCTGACCCGCGCCAGCCTCACCATGGACCCCTTCCTTGGCCTGGGCAGCACCGCCGTGGCCGCCGCACGCCTCGGCCTCGACTTCATCGGCGTCGAGCTCGACGAGCACTACCTGCGCGAAGCGGTTGACCGCACCCGCCGGGCGATCGAGGGCCCCGGCACCCTCCCGTTCGACCCGCCAGGCACTGACGCTTCCTCGAAATAGCGGCTGAAAATAACACCGCCCGGGACTGCAGCAGCAGCCACGGGCGGTGGCGGTGTCGGGCCGAGGGCTCCCGCAGCCTATCTGAAGCGGTAGCGCAGGCTGACCTGCATTCTGTAGGTGTCGCTCAGCGAGGCGGTCGACTCGAGCGGCGTGGTGATCAAGTCGCCGTTGATGGTGCGGAGCCGGTACTGGGCCTGCCCCTTCGCATCGACGGCCCCGCCCTGCGCCGCCGACGGCACGATCAGCGGCTGGCTGCTGAGGACGATCCGCTGGCTGACGCCCCAGTTCTTGTTGAGCAGGTTGCCGAAGTTCTGGATGTCGAGCCGCACCTGGAACGAGTGCCGCGCCCCCGCCAGGCTGGCGAAGACGTCCTGGCCGACGCTCAGGTCCATCCGGCGCACCATCGGCAGGAAGACCGCTCCCCGTTCCGCATACTGACCGCGCCGCTTGCTCAGATACGAATCGGCGGAGATATACGCGTCCCACGCCTGCGCCTGCGCGGCCGAGGTATACGCCCGACCTGCCGCCGAATACGTCTGGAAGTTCATCTCCGAGGTATCGCGGGGCACGTAGATCAAGTCGTTGCTGGTGCCGCCGTCGCCGTTGAGGTCGCCCGAGAACGTGTAGCTGTTGTTCGAGATCGTCCGCGCTTCGAAAAACACCGAGACGGTCGTGGCGCTGTGCGGGATGAACTCCCGGCTGTAGGCCGAGGCCAGGAACACCCGATGCCCAGGAGAATTACTCGAATACGCCAGCGGCGGGTTGTTCGGATCGCCCGGATTGGGATTGTTGTTCCACGAGCCCAGCGCGATCGAACCAGGGTCGACCGTGTTCCTCGCCTCTCCGTAACTGTAGGCCCCCTTCAGCAGGAAGCCGTTGCTCATCGTCTTCGATGCCGAGACGGCGGCATTCCACGAGCGGCCGACGTTCTGGTTCTGCAGCACCACCGCACTCGAGATGTTGCTGTTGATGCGGTTGCTGCCCACCCGGCGCGGCCGCCCGTCCGGACCGGTGAACGAGGCATTGGCCGCGGCCAGATTGGCGTTGATATAGCGGACGCCGTTGACGTCGCGGTTGTAGAGGAACTCGGCGGTGCCGATGACCCCCCACGGCAGGCGGCGATCGATGCCGACATCAGTCCGCCACGTTTGCGGGAACTTGAACCCGGGGTCGGTCAGCGCCAGCGCATAGCTGCTGGCCGGCGCGCCCGTCACCGTCGCCGGCTTGTAGCGATCGGGGTTCGGGCTGAACGGCCGCAGATTGGTGTTGTCGAGCTGTTCGGATCCCGTCAGCACGCCGGTGTTGCCGATCTGGTTCGAAATCCACACGTAGGCCGGCTTGCCGGTGAAGATACCGGTGCCGCCGCGCAGCTGCGTGTTGCGGTCGCCGGCCACATCCCAGTTGAAGCCCATGCGGGGGGACCAGAGAATATTGGGGTCGGGCAGCTTGGCGGTTTGGTACTGCACGGCCTGGCCGCGCTGATCCCTGAACGTCAGCGCGTCGGCGAGCGCATTCTGATAGCCCGTTTTCGCGAAGAACGGCACATCCACCCGCAGCCCCAGCACCACCTTCAGGTTTTTGGCCACCGCCCAGTCGTCCTGCCCATACACGCCCGCATATTGCACGTCGAGCGGCTGCAGCGGTTTCTCCTGCCCGGGGATATTGTTCCAGCTCACCTGGAACCGCCGCAGCGACACCGGCGAGACCGTCCGGTTCGGATTGGCGAGGGCGGCGTTGGCGTCGCTGTAGAAATCCTCGAGCGAGTTGTAGACGTACGCGCTCTGCGACCCGGGGAAGAAGACGTTCTCCGAGCGGTACTTCTCATAGCTCGCACCGAAGGTCTGGGTGTGCTTGCCGGCAAACCTGGTGAAATTGTCCTGCAGCTGGAAGGTGTTGTAGCGCAGCTCGTTGTTCGGCGTGAACGGCTCGAACCCGAAGCTTGTATACGTGGCACCGTCCTTGAGGATGTCGACCATCGGGAAGAAATCGCCGACGTAACCGCGGCTCTCGTCCTGCTTGGTGTAGCCGACGATCAGGTTGTTCGACATCGACGACCCGAACACCGAGTTCAATTCGCCGATGCCGGAACGGATGTTTTCGAGGATCTGGTAGTTGGAGCGCTGGAAGTTCAGGGCGTCCGTGCGCGTCCGGCGGTTGCCGAAGCCGAGCGAGCTCGAGTCGGACATCAGCTGGTCGGTGCTCGAGTCGAGCTGGTTGTAGCGGAACACCAGCTTGTGGTGGTCGGTGATGTTGTAGTCGGTCTTGACCAGGTAGCGCCGCGCCGGCACCGAAAAATCGTAGCCCTGATACGGACCGGTGTCGTAGCTGAACTTGGATTTGAGAAAGGTGCTCAGCGTGTCGAGGTCCGAGGCCAGCACCCGGGTGACGTTGCCGCCCACCGGCTGCCCGCCGCTGTTCGCGGTATAGGTCGTGCCCGGGGTCGTCAGCGACTCGTCTTCGACGTTGAAGAAGAAGAACAGCCGGTTCTTGACGATCGGCCCCGACACCCAGCCCCCGGTATTTCCGAAGGTAAACTTGCCGGGGTTGACGCTCAGCCCCTTGGCCTTGGTCCCGACCATGCTCTCGTTCCGGAAGGCGCGGTAGAGCGACCCCTGGAAGCGATTGCCGCCGCTGCGGGTCACGGTGTTCACCGAGGCGCCGACGAAGTTTCCCTGGCGAACGTCGTAGGGCGCGATGTTGACCTGAATCTGCTCGATCGCGTCGAGCGAGATCGGCGCAACGCCGCTGGTATCGCCGGGGGTGTTCCGCAGCCCGAAGGAGTTGTTGAAGTAGGCCCCGTCTACGGTGACGTTGTTCATCCGGCTGTCCTGGCCGGCAAACGACATCGTCCCACCATACTGCGGCGTCAGCCGGACGATGTCCTGCAAACGCTGCGAGACCGACGGCAGCGTCGCCAGCGTCTCGCGGCTCACCGAAGTCGCCGCGCCGGTCCGGTCCGAGCTCATGATCGGATCCGATTCCGCCGTGACGGTGACGTTCTCCTCGACCCCCGCGATCTTGAGGTCGAACGTCAGATCCTGGGCGACGCCGAGCGACAGCGTGATGTCTTCCTGAATCTGTGTCTGGAAGCCGGCGAGCGTGGCGCCGACGCGATACGGACCGCCGACGCGCATGCCGGGAATGAGGAACCGCCCTTCCGCATTGGTGACCGCGGTATAGGTGGTGCCCGAGGGAACGTGCACCGCGGTCACCGTCGCGCCGGGAATGGCCGCCTGCTGGACATCGCTGACGATGCCGGTGATGGTGCCGGTGGTGACGCCTTGTGCCAGCACCAGACTGGATGACAGCAGCGTCAGTGCGGCGAGGAAGGAAAGGGTTTTACAGGCGTGCCGCAGATTCATCGAAGTGGTTCTCCCGAAAAAAGCAGAGATTGGAATCCAAGGTCGAGGGGAGTCGCAACTATACCAGATGGCATACCCAGGCGCGTAAACACGGAGTGACGGGCCGGACGCGATGTCCGGGCACGTCGCTCGCGGTCGGCGGGACACTACTTGCCCGAGCGCGTTGAGGGGGCCTTGGTCGGACGGAGCGTGTACTCGGTACGGTAGTGCAGGTTGGCGCCAGGCTTCTTCGCCTTGATTTCCACCTTGCGGCGGCGCTGGGTCGGATCGGGGTTGGACGAGTAGTAGCCGAGCACGTAGTAGTCGCTGGTCTCGGCGTCGATGCGCTTGAGCGACTTGATGAAGTCGTTCTGGTTGACCGTGGCGAACCCGCCGGTCTGCTCGGCGATGACGCGCAGGCTGTTCTG
>JAYTEJ010000423.1:0-18322 GCA_043735365.1 Acidobacteriota bacterium | reverse complement strand
GGCGCGACGTGGCGATGGGCGGCCCAGAGCTCCAGCTCGGCGTCGCCACGGGTGTGCAGACGGGCAAGGTAGTCCTCGCCGCTGGGAATGAGATCGATGCCGGAGAGCGCCTGCGCGTGGCTGCGGTCCAGCCCCTCGGCCAGGCGGACGACCGCCGACAGCACCCGGACGGTCCGCCGCAGCCGGCCGCCGAGGTCTCCGTAGCCGTCGTGCGACTTCTTCGCCGTGCCCTGGCGATGGTAGCGGGCGACGAGCGCCATCACTTCCACTTCCTGCGGGGCAAATCCCCGAAGGTCTCCATTCTTGATCAGATAGTACGAGTGCCGGTGATGACGGTCGTAACTGATGTGGACCCCGATGTCATGAAGAAGTGCCGCGTATTCGAGCCATTCACGTTCCTGCTCGCCGAGTCCATGAACGCTACACGTCTGGTCGAAGATGCTCAACGCGAGCCGGGCCACCTGCTGGGCGTGCTCGGCCCAGTAGCCGCAGCGTTCGGCCAGTTCGACGACGCTGCGGCGGCGGACGTCGGGGTAGCGCTCGACCTTTCTGATCCGGGCGCTGTTGCGATGGATGTAGTCGAGGACCAGGCCTTCGCGCAAAGCGAGGTCGCAGAGCGTCAGCTCGGTCGCGCCGAGACGCCGCAGGATGGTGTCGAGCAGGACCGCGCCGGCGACGCTCAGATCGGCGCGGCGCGGATCCAGCCCCGGCAGCTGCAGTCGCTCCTCGATGCCGGCGGCGACCAGCCGCTTGCGGACGCGCCGCAGCGCCTTGACGCTGACGCGCTGGTTGCGGAGTTCGCCGACCGGGCCCGGGGCGTCGCCGAGGGCCAGCACCCCGAGACTGAGGATGGTCCCCGAGGTGCCGATGACCCGGCCGGCCTCGGAGTCCGCCAGGCCATCCAGGTAGGCGCCCATCTCCCGGTTGACGTGCTTCACCAGGCGCCGCTCGTCGCGTCCCGAGAGCGGATCGCTCTGGACGAACCGCTCGGTCAGGCGGATCACCCCCGCCTTGAAGCTGCGGCCCTGTGCGACTTTCGTCGCCGTCCCGAGGGTGACTTCGACGCTGCCGCCGCCGATGTCGATGACGATGGCGTTGGCGGCCCCGACATCGACGCCGTAGCAGGCCGCCAGGTGGATGAGGCGGGCTTCTTCGGTGCCGGAGATGACGCGGATGCGGATGCCGGTCTGGCGGCCGACCTCGGCAATGAAGTCGCCGCCGTTCTCGGCCTCGCGGGTCGCGCTGGTCGCCCCGGCGACGATTTCATCGACCTGGTGGCTCTCCGCCAGCCGGCGGAACTTGGTGAGCGTCTGGAAGGCCGCCGCCATCGCGGACTGGGTCAGGCTGCGGCCGTCGAGGCCGCCGGCCCCCAGCCGGACCATTTCCTTTTCCCGATCGATGACTTCGAAGGACAGGTCCGGGCGGACCTGCACCACGATCATATGGATGGAATTGGTCCCGATGTCGATGGCCGCTATACGCATTCGGGAGGGAAGCTCAGCCGGTCCAGGTCTTGCAGATGAGTGGCGAAGCCGTGCGATATAATTCCGGAACTCAACCGCCACCCGCCGGAGAGGCCAGGACGGCCGCCATCCTACCATGAACAGTTCCACCCCACGGCCCGCGACGCTCCTGATGCGCCGCCTCGCCCGGACGTTGAAACGCCACCTGACCGGCGCCGCCGAGGGGGATGCCGTCGGGGTGCATCAGGCCCGCGTCACCTCCCGCCGGCTGCGCGAGGCGATCCCGGTGCTGTCGACAGGCCTGCGTGGCAGCAAAGCGGGGAAGGCGGCGCGCAAGGTGCGCCGGCTGACCCGGGCGCTCGGTACCGTGCGGGAGCTGGATGTCACGCTGTCGCTGCTCGAGGCGCTGTCGGCGACCCCGGGCGTCTCGCGGACCGCGGTCGAGGAGGTCCGGGCGACGGTGGCCCGCGAGCGCGAGGCGCGGCGGGCGGTGATGCTGAAGCGGCTGGAGTCGGTCGACCACGACAAGTTGGCCCGCCGGCTGGCGTCGGTCAGCGCCGCGCTCGAGCAGGCCACGACCGAGCCGTGGCGGAAGGCGCTCGGCAGCCGCCTCCTCGAGCGATCGCGGGCGCTGTCGGCGGCGATGGACGCCGCCGGGCACATGTATGCGGCGGAACGGCTGCACGAGGTGCGGATCGCGGCGAAGAAGCTGCGCTACGGCCTCGAGCTCGCCTTCGACGCCGGGGTCAAGGCGGCGGCGCCGCACCTGCGCACCATCAAGGGGACGCAGGTGCTGCTCGGCACCCTGCACGATCTGCAGATCCTGCAGACCCACATCGCCGCGACCCAGATTGGCGCGGCCTCGGCGCGTCCCGAGGCGCGGGCCGGGCTCGACGCCCTGGCGGCGCACGTCGAGGCGCAGTGCCGCCACCTGCACGGCAAGTACCTGTCGGCCGGGCCGACGCTGCGCGACGTGCCGGCCGTCGTCCGCAACGCGATCGTGCCGCAGCTCGCGGTGCGGCGGCCCCGAACCGCGAAGATGACGCTCGCGCGCCACGCCGCTGCCGCGTCCCGGAGCAGCCGCTGATCATGGCCACCCTCGAGCTCTACCTCATTCGCCACGGGATTGCTGCGGAGCGCGGCGACGAGTATCCGGACGATTCCAAGCGGCCGCTCACCGGCGCCGGCATCAAGCGGCTTCACCAGGAGGCTCGCGCGTTCAATGCGCTCGGCGTCGGCTTCGACCACATCATCAGCAGTCCGCTGACCCGCACCAAGCAGACCGCCGACATCCTGGTGGCATCGCTGAAGGCGGCGCCGACGCTGTCGACGAGCGACGCCCTCGCTCCCGCCGGGACTCCCTCGGCCGTGTTCCAGGAGCTTGCCCGCCACATGCGCAAGGAGCGGATCGCGCTCGTCGGCCACGAGCCCAACATCGGCGAGCTGGCGGCGCGCCTGATCGGTGCCCGCGTCCCTCTTGAATTCAAGAAGGGGGGGCTCTGCCGCATCGACTTCGAGGTGTTCCCGCCCAAGGGCGTGGGCCAGCTGCGCTGGTTCCTGCCGCCCCGCATCCTGCGCGCGGTCAAATAGCCCGCGCCAGCGCTCGTTCAGCGTCACCGGCCACTACCCGATCAGCTCCGTGCGCACCCGCCGACCGGCGTGCTGCGCGGCAATGGTGTCGTAGCGCTCGCCGCCGCGTTCGGGGCGCCCAATCGCGCGGTAGAGGGCGACCAGCCCGGCCTCGTCTCTCACCTCCGGGGACTCGGCGACTTCGAGCGCATGTTGCAGCTCGTGGCCGATGATCGCAGTCAGCTCGTTGCCGCGGAGCGAGGGGGCGATCTGAATCCGCACGTAGCGCAGGCCACGCGGCCCCTGCGGCGTTGCCGTCAGCAGCATCCGCCCCGCCAGCGACGGATGCATCTCGATCGCGAACTCGACATAGGCGATGACGTCGGATCGCTCGAGGGCCAGGACCAGTTGCGCCAGCGTCGGCGAGCGCTCCAGTCCGTCGGCCAGGGCGCGGCCGATGCGCGCATCGACGGTGCGGACGTGCCGATGCTCGTCCGTCATCAACCGCCGCACGTCCGTGGCGTCCATCGCCGGACCGCCGGCGGCGGCGCTGCGCGCCAGACCCGCCAGGAGCACTGCACCGAGAACTCCGTGTCGCATACCGGCCTCCGTCTGGTGGCCCCTCATCCCGAGGTGCGGGCTGCCGGTCTCCACCGGCAACTCGGAGGGCTTAGACGGCGGCGGTTGCGGCGGGTTTGCGATTGTGCGGCGATGGCACGCGGCGGGCGCGCGCAGGGACCGGCGGCGTGACCGCCGGCCGGACGGCCGGTGGGACAGGTGACGGGCGGCGGGACGGGCCGGGCTCAGACCACGGTGCCCGGCTTGACGATCGCCCCCTTGGGCACGATGACGATGCCGTTGCGGATGTAGTAGCCATCGCCGTCGGCCTCGTCGACTCCGGCTTCGTTCACCAGTCGCACGCCGTCGGCAATCCGGGCGTTCTTGTCGACGATGACGCGGTCGAGGACGACGTCGCGGCCGATGCCGAGCGGGACGGCCTGGGCGGCGGTCTCTTCCTCGTAGCTGTCGGCGCCGAGCAGGATCGAGCGGGTGATGCGGGCGCCGGCGTTGACGTGGCTGCGGATGCCGACCACCGAGTCGGCGATCTCGCAGTGATCGAGGTAGCTGCCTTCGGCGAGGATCGAGGCCTCGATGCGGCAGTCGTAGGCGCGCGTCCCCGGCAGGAAGCGCGGGTGGGTATAGATCGGCCAGCGCGGGTGAAAGAAATTGAAGGGGGCGCCGCGCCGCGTCAGCTGGATGTTGGCGTCGTAGAATGCCTCGATGGTGCCGACGTCGGCCCAGTAGCCGCGGAAGATGTAGGGGTTGACGTGGTGATTGCCGAGCGCGTGCGGGATGATCTCGCGCCCGAAGTCGACGCCGGGCTGGTCGAGAATGTCGAGCAGCACCTCGCGCGAGAACACGTAGATGCCCATCGAGGCGACGAACGGCTTGTCGCGGGTGACGCCGCCGGCGGCCGAGCCGCGCGGGATGCTGGTGCCGATTGCCGACAGCCGCGCCTCGCCCGGTTTCTCTTCGAAGCCGGCGATCTGGCCGCGGTCGTCGAAGAGGAAGATGCCCATCCCGGTGGCGTCGGCCGGGCTGACCGGCTGCGCCGCGATGGTGATGTCGGCGCCGCTCTCGATGTGGGCCTCGACCATCTCGCAGAAGTCCATGCGATAGAGATGATCTCCCGCCAGGATCAGGTAGTACTCGGCTTCGTAGCCGGTGAAGTGACGCGCCGCCTGGCGGACCGCGTCGGCGGTGCCCTGGAACCAGTCGCTGCTCTCGGGCGTCTGCTCGGCGGCGAGCACCTCGACGAAGCCGTCCGAGAAGACGTCGAGGCGGTAGGTCTGGGCGACGTGGCGATTGAGCGACGCCGAGTTGAACTGGGTGAGTACGAAGATCTGCTTGAGCCCGGCGTGCATGCAGTTGCTGATCGGAATGTCGATCAGGCGGTACTTGCCGCCGAGCGGAACGGCCGGCTTCGAACGCATCTGGGTGAGCGGGAACAGGCGGGTGCCGCGTCCGCCGCCGAGGATGAGGGTGAGGACGTCGTTCATGCTCTCCATCTTATCCGGACGCCGCGCGGCCGCCTGTTCTACCCGGCCGGGCAGCACTCCGGCCCGCAGCAGGCCGGCGCCGCCGGCTTGCGGCCGCGGATGAAGGCGCTGGCGAACCGTCCCTCGATCGCCGGCGCGACCCGGTCGACGTCGAGGCCGCTGCCGGCGAGGAAGGCGCGGGCGTCCGCCACCTGGTAGACGCGCCACGGCTCGACCGAGACCTCGTCGAAGCCCGCGGTCCGGAGGCGCTGGGCGTAGTCCGATGCCTCGAGCGCGCCGGCGACGCAGCCGATCCACAACTCCATGCTGCGCCGCACCGCGGCGGGGACCTCGCCGCGGACTACCACGTCGGAGACGGCGAACCGGCCGCCGGGTTTCAGGACGCGGAACGCCTCGCCGAGGACCGCGTCCTTGTCGGCGGAGAGGTTGATGACGCAGTTGGAGATGACCACGTCGACGGCGGCGTCGGGGAGTGGAATCGCCTCGATCGTGCCCTTGAGGAACTCGACATTGGCGACGCCGGCCTGGCGCTGGTTGTCACGGGCGAGCGCCAGCATCTCGTCGGTCATGTCGAGGCCGTAGGCCTTGCCGGTCGGGCCGACCCGGCGCGCCGCCAGCAGCACGTCGATGCCGCCGCCGGAGCCGAGGTCGAGCACCACCTGGCCCGGCTCGAGCGTGATCATCGCCGTCGGGTTGCCGCAGCCGAGCGACGCGGCCACGGCGCCGCCTGGCAGGGCCGCGGTGTCGGCCTCGCCGTAGAGCCGCGACGTGATCGGATCGCAGGCGTCGGCCGCACCGCCGCCGCCGCCCTGGCGCACCGCCGTGGCGGCCGCCGCGTATTTCGTCCGGATCGCATCTGACAAGGGATCCATGGAGCGCTCCTTTATATGCGAAGATACATATATACTAGCGCGTATAATATATCTGTCAAGGCGAATATTATGACAACGCGAGTGGACGCCGTGGCCGGTCTCTGTAAGGCGCTGGCCGACCCGACCCGGCTGCGGATCCTCGCCCTACTGGCCGGCGGGGAAGTGTGCGTGTGCGACATTCACGAGGCGCTGTCGCTGACCCAGCCGAAAGTGTCGCGCCATCTCGCCTACCTGCGCCGCGCCGGCCTGGTCACCGCCCGCCGCGACGGGCTGTGGATGCACTACCGGCTGGCGCCGGGCGCCGATCCGGTGCTCGAGGCACTGGTGGCCTCGGTCGCGCATGCCCTGACGCATGTCGCCGGGGTGCGAAGCGATGCGGCACGGCTCGAGCGCCGGACCGGCGCGTGCTGCCCGCCGCCGCCGGCCTCCGGCACGCGCAGCTGCTGCGGGGGCGCCGGCCGGTGATCACGGTGCTCTTTGCCTGCGTCCACAATGCCGGCCGCTCGCAGATGGCGGCGGCCTTCTTCAATCAGCTGGCCGACGCCGCCAGCGCCCGGGCGATCTCCGCCGGCAGCGCGCCGGCCGCCGCCGTGCATCCGGAGGTCGTCGAGGTGATGCGCGAGAAGGGGATCGACCTCGCCGCGCAGCGTCCGCAGCGGCTCACCGCGGCGCTGGCCTCGCAGGCGCAGGTGCTCGTCACCATGGGATGCGGCGACGCCTGTCCGGTGGTGCCCGGCAGCCGCCGCGAGGACTGGGCGCTGCCCGATCCGAAGGGGCGCGGGGCCGAGGCGGTCAGGGCAATCCGCGACGACATCCACGCGCGGGTGGCGGATCTGCTGGCGCGCGAGCGGCTCGCGCCGCGGCCGTGATCAGGCGCCGCGCTGCAGCCTCGTCAGCCGCGCGGTGGCGAGCCGGGCAATCACCGAGAAGCTCACCACCAGTGTCAACAGCACCAGCGCGCCGGCCCACGCCTGGCGATGCCACTCGTCGTACGGCGACACCGCGTAGGTGTAGATCTGCACCGTCAGCGTCGCCATCGGGTGCCGCGGGTCGCTCGACCAGAAGCGGTTGTTGAAGGCGGTGAAGAGCAGCGGCGCGGTTTCCCCGGCGACCCGGGCGAGCGCCAGCAGGATGCCGGTCAGGATGCCGGGCAGCGCCGCCGGCAGCACCACGGTGAAGACCGCGCGGGCCCGGGTGGCGCCGAGCGCCAGGGCGCCTTCCCGCAGCGTCGCCGGCACCAGCAGCAGCAGCTCCTCGGTGGTGCGCATGATGAGCGGCAGCATCATGATGCCGAGCGCCAGCGCCCCGGCGAGCCCGGAGAAGTGCCTGAGCGGCAGCACCGCGACGCCGTAGACGAACACGCCGATGACGATCGAGGGCACCCCGTTCAGGGTGTCGGCGGCAAAGCGCACCAGCGTGCCGAGGCGCGAGCCGCGGAACTCGGCCGCATAGATCCCGCTCATCACTCCGACCGGAATCGCGAACAGCGCTCCCAGCCCGGTCACGATGCCCGAACCGACGATGGCGTTGAGCATGCCGCCGCCGTCTTCTCCGACCGGCACCGGCATGCGGGTGAAGAACGACAGGCTGAGCGCGGACACCCCCTGGAGCGCGACGTAGACGAGCACGAACCCCAGCGGCACCAGCGCCAGTCCGACCGCCGCCGCGGCCAGCGCGGTCACCACCGTCGACAGCGTCCGGCGCCAGCGATCGCGCATCATGCCGCCTCCGTCACGGCGCCGGGCGGCAGCGCGCGCCGCCGCGCCGGCCGGTTCATCGACCAGATCAGCAGCCGCGACAGCGCGTTGATGAGCAGCGTGATCGCGAACAGCACCAGGCCGATCTCGACCAGCGCGCTCAGGTAGAGATCGTCGGCGGCCTCGGTGAACTCGTTGGCGATGACCGCCGCCATCGTGTACTGCGGCGCGTAGAGCGACAGGCTGACCTGCGGATTGTTGCCAATCACCATCGTCACCGCCATCGTCTCTCCGAGGGCCCGGCCGAAGCCGAGCATGATGGCGCCGGCGATCCCGGTGCGGGCGTGGAAGAGCGCCATGCGGATGGCCTCCCAGCGCGTCGCGCCGAGCGCGATCGCCCCTTCCCGCTGCGCCTGGGGCACGGTGCGCAGGACCTCGCGGGCGATCGACGAGGTGAACGGAATCACCATCACCGAGAGGATGAGGGCCGCCGCCAGCAGCCCGACCCCCAGCGGCGGACCGCTGAAGAAGGGGGTGCTCCGCAGCCAGGCCGGCGTCGCGGTCTCGAGGCTGCGGACGAGCGGCACCAGCACGAAGATGCCCCAGAGCCCGTAGACGATCGAGGGAATGGCGGCGAGCAGCTCGGTGAGGAAGACGATCGGCCCCCGCAGCCACGCGGGCGCCAGCTCCGAGGTGAACACCGCGATGCCGAGGGCAATCGGCGTCGACAGCAGCAGCGCCAGCACCGAGGAGTAGAGCGTGCCCCAGATGAACGGCCGCGCCCCGAACTCGCCGGCGACCGGGTCCCAGGTGTCGGTCGCCCAGAAGCGCCAGCCGAACCTGGCCAGCGACAGGCTGGACTGCCGCACCAGTTCGGCGCCGATCCCGACAACGATGAGGATCAGGACCAGCGCGAAGGCGCCGGTGACCAGCCGCAGCATCAGGTCGTCGGGCCGGCGCCGCATGGCTACTGCTTGATCCCGGCGAGCGCCTTCAGCTCCATGTCTACCACGTTCTTCGGGACCGGCGCGTAGCCGAGCTCGGTGGCGAACTTCTGGCCGTCGGTGAGCGCCCACCTCATGAACTCGACCATGACCTTGCCCTTGGCCTTGTCCTGGGGATTGTCGTAGAGCAGCAGCCAGGTGAACGACGAGATCGGATAGACCCCGGCGCCCGGCGCGTTGGTGATCGAGACCCGGAAGTCGGCCGGCATCTTCGCGGCGGCGGCCTCGGCCGCCTTGGTCACCGTGGCGGGGGTCGCGCGCAGGAACTCGCCGGCGGCGTTCTGGACCGCGCCGTAGGCGATCTTGCTCTGCAGCGCGTAGATCAGCTCGACGTAGCCGATCGCCCCCGGGGTCTGCCGCACCAGCCCGGCGACCCCCTCGTTACCCTTGCCGCCGACCCCGACCGGCCAGTTGACCGACGTCGCCACCCCGACCCTGGACTTCCATTCGGGCGAGACCTTGGCGAGGTAGTCGGCCCAGATGTAGGTCGTGCCCGATCCGTCGGAGCGGTGCACCACCGTGATGTCGGTCGCCGGCAGGCTGACGCCGCCGTTGATCTTGGCGATCTGCGGGTCGTTCCATTTGGTGACCTTGCCGAGGAAGATGTCGGCGAGCAGGGCGCCGGTGAACTTCAGCTCCGCGCTGACGCCCGGCAGGTTGTAAACCGGGACATCGGCGCCGAGCACGGTCGGGAAGTGGAGCACGCGGCCGGGCGCCGCCTGCAGCTGTTCGCTGGTCATCGGGCCGTCGGTGGCGCCGAAGAAGACCGTGCGGCTGGTGAGCTGGCGGATGCCGCCGCCCGAGCCGATCGACTGGTAGTTGATCTCGACGTCGGGATGCTGCTTGTTGTATTCCGAAAACCACTTCGAATAGATCGGGTACGGGAAGGTGGCGCCGGCGCCGGTAATCTGGACGGCGCGGGCGGAGAGCGTGGCGCCGGCGAGGGCCACGGCGAAGCCGGCGGCGAGCAGTTTCGTGGTCGGATGCATATCGGTCTGTTCCTCTCTGGCGTGTGCGTCAGAAATTGACGAGCGCGTGCAGCGCGACGCGGTGGTCGTCGGGCGCGGCCGTCAGGTGATTGAAGCGCCGGCGCTCGAGGTCGAGCAGCAGCGCCGTCGACATCGTCCCCTGGTGCGGAAACCAGTAGGCGATGCCGCCGATGGTGCGATCGCGGGCGGCGTCGAGATCGCGGCTCGGCACCAGCCGGTCGAAGCGGATCAGTCCTTCCCAGCCGCTGGCCGCCCGCGGCGTCGCCCAGAGCGAATACCCCCGCCCCTCGACGCGGTTCCCCGCCGCGGACGTCTGATCGCGGGCGACGAGGTACTCCCAGGCGGCGTTGACGCGGGGATGCTCGAAGGTGAGCGCGCCGATCGCCCGGGTGCGGGGGGCGTGCCGCAAGTAAGCGTCGCGGTCGTAGAAGCCGGTGACCCGTAGCCCGCGCAGCACGGGATGCATCCGCAGCGGCCTGAACGTCCCCCGCAGCATCACGGCCTTCTGGTTGTTGGTCTCCGCCCGCGCGTAGGACTCGCCGTTGTAGACGCCGCCGTGGAGGTCGCCATAATTGCCCGGCAGGCTGTAATGCACCGCGGCGCCGACGTCGGACGAGGACATGAAGCCTTCACGCTCCTCGAAGATCGTGCCCTGGAAGCGGTAGCGGTAGATCGACTCCATGAAATCGACGTACGGCGTCTGCTGCATGCCGAGGCGCACCCAGGTGCCGGTGCGGCCGGCGTTGGTCCAGTCGTCGAGGTTGAACTGCGCGTACGCGTACTTGAGCCGGAAGGTGTAGCTGCCGCTGAGCGAGCTGCCGGCGCCGGACTCGCGAACGATGTCTGGGGTGATCCGGAAGGCGATCCGGTGCGAGACGTTGCCGGTGACGTTCAGGTAGGCGCGGCCGACATTGAAGGCGTTGGCGGTGACACTGTTGCCGTCGGCATCCCTGATCTTGGGCGTCGTGACAATCGTGTAGTCGGCGAACAGCGTCGCCCCCACTTTGATCGAGGGGGTGTCGTCCGGCGGGACATAGCCCGCGGCCGGGGTGACCTGCGCGGCACAGGGCAGGGCCTGGCTCATCAGGAGGGCGGCCGCTCCCGCACGAAGTAAACCGGTCACTCGTCGCTGCACTCGTGTTCTCCCTTTCGACCATAGCGATGGCGCATTTCCGCGGCGTCACGCGGGTGTTTCGGCGGTGTTAAACCGCGCGGCCACGTCACCGCCATCGACCGGCATGACGAGCGTATGCGGGCGGCGTGTTGGCGGCGTTACCGCCGGGTTACGCCGGTGTTAAAGCTGGTGCGGCGGCCGCGCCGGAGGGGAGGGCGTAATCTGCTAAGATTCCGCGCGGGGGGACTCTTGTGAGTTTCAGACTGATACCGAAGGAAGAGCGTTTCTACGATGATTTCGTCGCCCTGGCGGAAGAGATCCGGCACGGCGCCAAGATCCTCGAGGAGATGCTGGCGCCGGCGCACCCCCTCTGGGACAAGGCAGAGGAGATCAAGGAAGTCGAGCATAAGTGCGACTTCCTCACCCACGAGATCATCCGACGGCTGCACCGCACCTTCGTCACGCCTCTCGATCGGGAGGACATCTTCGCGCTGGCGCGGTCGCTCGACGATGTCATGGACGCCATCGACGCGACCGCGACGATCGTCCGGCTCTACGGCATTACCCAGGTCAGGCAGGGGGCCCGCGAGCTCGCGCAGATCATCATGGCCTGTGCCGAGCAGGTGGTGCTCGCGACCAAGGCGCTCGAGCGCAAAAAGGGGGTCGCGGAACCGGCCGTGGAGATCAACCGGCTCGAGAACGAGGCCGATCGCGCCCACCAGGGGGCGGTGCAGCGGCTGTTCGAGGAGGAGACCGATCCCCTCCAGGTGATGAAGTGGAAGGAGATCTTCGACTTCCTCGAGGAAGCTACTGATCGCTGCGAGGATGTCGCCAACGTCCTCGAAGGCGTCGTCGTCAAGCACGCCTAGCCGGATGGACGCCAATCTCCTCGCGGTCCTCGGGCTGATCTTCGTTGCCCTGGTCTTCGACTACATCAACGGGTTTCACGATGCCGCCAACTCGATCGCCACGGTGGTGTCGACCCGCGTCCTCTCGCCCGGCAAGGCGGTGCTATGGGCGGCGGTCTTCAACTTCGTTGCCGCGTTCGTCTTCGGCACCGCGGTGGCCAAGACCGTCGGCGCCGGCCTCGTCGACATCCATATCGTCACCTTCGCGGTGATCTTCGCGGCGCTGATTGGCGCCATCGTCTGGGACCTGATCACCTGGTACTACGGCCTGCCGACGAGCTCGTCGCACGCGCTCATCGGCGGCTACGCCGGGGCGGCGATCGCCAAGGCCGGGTTCAGCGCCATCATCGTCGCCGGCTGGACCAAGACGCTGATCTTCATCGTCCTGGCGCCGCTGATGGGGATGTCGCTCGGCTTCCTGATCATGCTGGCCAACCTGTGGGTCTTCAAGGGCTTCGCGCCGGGACGGGTGGATCGCTGGTTCCGGCGGCTGCAGCTGCTGTCGGCGGCGGCCTACAGCCTCGGGCACGGCGGCAACGACGCGCAGAAGACCATGGGAATCATCGCCGGCGTGCTGGTGGCCGGCGGCTACCTCAACCTGGTGAACGGCCAGCTGCCGATTCCCTTCTGGGTGATCATGGCGGCGCATGCAGCGATCGCCCTCGGCACGCTCTCGGGCGGCTGGCGGATCATCCACACCATGGGCTCGAAGATCACCAAGCTGCAGCCGGTCGGGGGCTTCGCCGCGGAGACGGCCGGCGCGATTTCGCTCTTCACCGCGACTCATTTCGGCATTCCGGTCAGCACCACGCACACCATCACCGGGGCGATCATCGGCGTCGGGTCGATCCGGCGGCTGTCGGCGGTGCGCTGGGGCATCGCCGGGCGGATCGTCTGGGCCTGGCTGCTGACCATTCCCGCCTCCGCGGGCATCGCCGCCCTCGTCTACAAGATCGTCGCGATCACCGTCGCCCCCTGACGCCGCGGCCGGTCAGACGGGCAGCGCCACGGTGAAGACCGCGCCGCCGCCGTCGCGATTGACGACGGTGATGCGGCCGCCATGGGCCTCGACCAGGTGTTTGGCAATCGCCAGCCCCAGGCCGGTGCCGCCGGGATCGCGCGTGCCGCGGGCGCGCGCCTTGTCGACACGGTAGAAGCGCTCGAAGACACGGGGGAGATCGGGGTCGGGAATGCCAGGGCCGCTGTCGGCGACGGTGAGCAGGACGCGATCCCCCTGGCGCGCCGACGCCAGCTCGATGGGGCTGCCGTCGGGCGCGTAGTTGGTGGCGTTCTCGAGGAGATTGCGGAGCGCGTCGTGGAGCCTGGCCGGATCGCCGTAGACCTGGCCGGCGTCAGCGGCCACCGAGACGGTGATCCGCTGGCGCCGCGCCTCGAGGGTGTCGGCGAGATCGGCGGCGATGCCGGCGAAGAGCGAGTCGACCGGACAGGGGCTCCGCACCGGCGGTTCCTGGCCGGCGTCGAGGCGGGCCAGCCGCAGCAGGTCGCGCACCAGCCGCTCCATGCGGCCGGTGTGGCGGAAGATGGTTTCGAGAAAGCGCCGGGCGTCCTCTCCGGCAGCGCTGCCGTCGAGGAGCGCTTCGACGTAGCCGCGGACCGCGGTCAGCGGCGTGCGCAGTTCGTGCGAGACGTTGGCGACGAAATCGCGGCGGATCTGATCCGCTTTGCGGAGCGCGGTGATGTCGTGGAGCACCACGACCGCGGCGCGCGAGCCCTGGGCCTGCACCGGCGCCGAGCGCACGAACACGGTGGTGCCGGGGTCGCGTGCGAGGGTGATCTCCAGCCCCTCCCCCGGGCGGCCGCCGAGCGCCGTGGCGATCTGGGCGGCAATGCCGGGATGGCGGACGATCTCCAGGTAGTGCCGCCCCTCCGGCGGGTGCTGCAGGCCGAGCATCCGCCGCGCCGCGCCGTTGACGAGCTGCAGCCGGCCGTGTTCGCTGACCACCAGCACGCCTTCGTCCATGCCGCTGAGGATGGCTTCCATGCGGGCACTTTCGGTCTCGTGCTGTGCCGCGCGGCTGGCGATCTCGCGGATCGCATCATCGAGCACCCGCGCCACGACGCCGAGCTCGTCGGCGCCGTAGTCGCGCACCGGCCGCGAGAAGTCCCCGGCGGTGTAGCGGCGGGCGGCGGCGGCGATGGCGCGGACGCGGCGGCTGACAACCGCCGACACCGTCCAGGAGAGCAGCAGGGCGGTGAGCAATCCCGCGGCCATGGCGACGGCGGCATAGCGCCGGACCGCGGCCAGCTGCTCACGGATTTCGATGAGCGGCAGCGCGAGGCGGACCACCGCGAGCGCCGGCCCGGCGGCGCTGTGCACCGGCACCGCGACGTAGAGCATGTCGATGTTGACGGTGGTGCTGTGGCGCCGCGCGATGCCCAGGCCGGTGGCCAGCGCTTCGCGCACTTCGGGCCGGCCGGCGTGGTTCTCGACCCGGGCGATCTCCTGCGGCGTCAGCTCCGAGTCCCCGACCACGACTCCGTCGGCGGCAATGAAGGTGGCGCGCGCCGCGACCAGCGCCCCGATCGAGTCCGCCTCGGCGTCGAGCTCGAGAGGGGTGGCGGTCTGGCGATGGGAGAGCGTTTCGGCGGCCAGCCGGACCTCGTTCACCAGCCCGCGTTCGATGCGCTGATCGAGGTTGCGGCGCACCGACCACGACACCAGGGCGGTCGCGACCGCGACGGTGACGACCGCTGTCAGCAGCGAGGTGAGGAAGAAGCGGGTGCGGAAGGTCACGGGAAGCGGCGCAGGAGCGGCCCTGGCCCTCAGCCTTTCAGTTTGTAGCCGAACTGCTTGATGGTTTCGATGGCGTCGTTGAGCAGCGGCAGCTTCTCCCGGAGGCGGCGGATGTGGACGTCCACGGTCCGCGTGCCGCCGGTGTACTGGTAGCCCCAGACATCGGTCAGCAGCAGGTCGCGCGACAGCAGGCGCCCGCGATGCTGCATCAGGTACTGCAGCAGCAGGAACTCCTTGGCGGTGAGCTTGACGTCCTCGCCGTCGAGGCTGACGACATGGCGGTCGGCGTCGATGGCGATCGGGCCGTAGCGGAGGATGGCCGCGGCCGTGCCGGAGCCGGCGGCGGCCGGCGCGGCCCGCCGGAGCCGGGCGGCGACGCGCGCGACCAGTTCCTTCGGACTGAAGGGTTTGGTCACGTAGTCGTCCGCCCCGATCTCGAGCCCTGCGACCCGGTCGGCTTCCTCGCCACGCGCCGTCAGCATGATGATCGGAATGCCGGCGGTCGCGGCGTCGCCGCGCATCGCCTGGCAGATCAGCAGACCATTCAGTCCGGGCAGCATCAGATCGAGAATGACCAGGTCCGCAAGCTGGACGCGCAGCCGCGGCAGGACCTCGGCACCGGACGCGAGGCGATCGACCACGTGCCCGGCGCGTTCCAGGTAATGGGCGATGAGCGCGGCGATGTCGGGGTCGTCCTCGACGACCAGGATGTGTGGCATGCAGCTCGTGCTCGTCGGTACCCGCGTACGGGGCCAAAGCTGACCCCGAACGAGGACACCCATCTTGTCATCCCCGCGGTCGTTCGCAAAATCCACAGCATTTCGCGGCTCTTCCAGCCCGTCTGGGTGGCATCCGCCTTGGACCAGTGGGGGTGAGGATAGTGGAGGTGACGAGATGAGAGGCTACCAGATGACTTCAGGACTCGGACGCGTGGCCGCCTTCGGCGGCGCGGCGGCTCTGGCGTTCACATATGGGTGCGGCGGAGCCGACACCCGGCTGGGGGCGCGGACGTCCTTCGCGCAGGAGATCGCCGCGGCGCCGACCGGCGCACCGGTGATGGTGACGTGCGAACCGAACCAGCGCACACTGGTGCGGCCGACGCTGGTGAACGGCGCGGCGATCTCGCAGGTCGAGTGCGTCTCGACGGGTCAGAGCGACGCGGTCGCGCCGGTGTATGCCTCTCCGGAGCCGGCGCGGCTGGCGGCGGTCCCGGTGGTCTACCGCTACAGCGCGCCGACGCCGGTGGTGCGCGGGGTGTATGACGACGGGCCGGTGGCCGATACGCGGGTGATGCCGGTGCAGTCGTATCCGCGGGCGTCGGCGCGGCCGGTGCAGGCGCGGCAGGTGGTCTACGACCGGCCGGTGCGGCGTGTCCCGGTGCGCTCAGTCAAGAAGAGCGCGGTGATCATCGGCAGTGCCGCGGGCGCGGGCGCGGGCGTCGGCGCGGCGATCGGCGGCAAGAAGGGGGCGCTCATCGGCGCGGTGCTCGGCGGCGGCGGCGCGACGCTCTGGGATCAGGTGACCCGCCACCGCAACTGACCGCGCGTCACGGCGCCGGACGACCGGGGCAGGGCCACACGCCCTGCCCCTTTTTTTGATCCCCGATGTGGCACAATCGACGGATGCTGAATGTGTGGGGGACGGGCCTGGCCCTGGCGTTGATGCTGGGGGCCGGGGTCGCGGCGGCGCCGCCGGGGACGCCGATCGATACCAAGCATCTCACCGCGTCGCCTTCCGTGGCCGCCGCCGAGGCCGGCGGCCGGGTGACGCTGGCGCTGGAGGTGTCGCCGAAGCCGGCGATGCACGTCTACGCCCCGCCGCAGCAGGACTACATCCCGATTTCGCTCACCCTGCAGCCGGACCCGGCGATCAAGGCCGGCGTGCCGCAGTTTCCCAGGCCGGAGAAGATCCGGATCGAGGCGATCGACGAGACCCAGTCGGTCTACAGCCAGCGGTTCCGGATCCTCCAGACGGTGACGCTGGCGCCGGCGGCGCTCCGCCGCGCGCGCGCGGCGGGCGGCCTCACCGTGAAAGGCACGCTGCGGTATCAGGCCTGCGACGACACCATCTGTTACCTGCCGGTGACCGTGCCGGTGGTGTGGACGGTCGCGCTCACGCCTGCCGGGAGGATCGCGCCCTGATCCTCGCGGCGTCCGCCCTCCTCCTCGGATTCCTGCACGGCCTCGGCGCCGATCACCTGATGGCGATCGCGGCGCTGTCGATCCGTCCCGGCGCCGACTCCCCGTCGGCCCGCCGCGCCCGGGCGCTGGGGATCGCGCTGCGCTTCGCGGCCGGCCATGCCCTGCTGCTGGCCTGCGGCGCCGGGGCGCTGGTCGTGCTCGGCTGGTCGGTGCCGCTGGTGTTCGAACGCGCCGGGGAGCGGCTGGGCGGCATCCTGCTGGTGCTGCTGGGGGGCGCCGGGCTGTGGGGTGTGCTCGCCAGCCACCGCCATGGGCATGCCCACGACGGGACCCTCGAGACCGCGCCGCGAGGGCACTTGCACCTCGGCCGGCGCGCGCGCCACGCCGGCGCCGGGCGGCATTCGCATCTGCCGGCGATCATCGGCGCGGCGTTTGCGGTGAGCGGCCTGCGCGCGCTGACGCTGCTGCCGCTCGGCATCGGCGCGGCGCCGCTGCCGCAGCTGCTCGGGCTGATCGTGGTGTTCGCGGCCGGGATCCTGCTGGCGATGGCGATCTTCGGCGTGGCGCTGGCGGGAGTGATGTCGGCGCCGCTGGTCGCCCGGCTGGAGCGCGCCGCCGGCGGCGCGATGGCGGTGTCGTCGATCGTCCTGGGCGTCTTCTGGATCGTCAGCGCCTGAGGCGCGTCCGTCCCACCCGACGCGTGCCGTCCGTCCTTACAGCCCCCGGATGCCCTCGCCCCGCAGCAGGAAGTAGATCGCGACAATCGACACCAGCGCGCCGTTGACGGCGAGCACGTGCGGGGCGCTGGTCAGGCTGGCGGCATAGCCGCCGGCCAGGCTGCCGAGCGGCATCCCGCCGCGGAACGCCACCATGTAGATGCTCATCACCCGGCCGCGGAGGTGATCCGGGACGATCAGCTGGACCAGCGACGCCGTCATCGAGAAGACGATAATCAGCGCGGCGCCGGCGAGAAAGAGGATGGCGCAGCTCAGCCACCAGGTGCGCGACAGCGCGAAGGCGGTGACCAGCACCCCGAAGGCAACCTGGACCAGCAGCAGGATCAGCCCCATGCGCCGGTCCCGCCCCATCCACGCCACCCCGAGCGCCCCCATCACCGCCCCGGCCCCCGAGAACGCCATCATGTAGGTGTAGCTCGAGACGTCGCCGTGAAACGTCTCGCGGGCGAACACCGGAAGAAAGGTCAGCAGCGGCAGCCCCAGGAACGTGGTCAGGAACGCCAGCACGGTCAGCGCGATGATCGAGGGCTGGCTGCGCGCATAGGCGATGCCGCCTTTCAGCTCCTCGAGCATGGGCTTCTTGTCCGGCGGGTTGATGTGCTTGATGTGCAGCGACATCAGCGCCGCGATTACCACCATGAAGGAGAGCCCGTTCAGCGCAAAGCAGGCGGCGGTGCCGAAGAACAGCGCGATGCCGGCGAGCAGCGGTCCGAACACGCGCGCGAGATTGAACTGAATCGAGTTGAGCGCGATCGCGTTCGGCAGATCCTGCTTGCGCACCAGCGAGGGAATCAGCGACTGATAGGCGGGACCGCCGAAGGCCTGCGCGAAGCCGGTGACCGCTGACAGCGCCAGGATGTGCCAGACGTGGACGTGGCTGGCAAACACCAGCCACGCGAGGGCGAAGGCGGTGGCCATCTGCGCGTACTGCGAGCCGAGCAGGAGCCGGCGACGGTCGTGCCGATCCGCAATCACGCCGCCGATGAGCGTGAACAGCAGGATCGGCAGCTGCC
>JAYTEJ010000422.1:0-4574 GCA_043735365.1 Acidobacteriota bacterium | reverse complement strand
CGGACGGAAACAGGCGGGCCTGATCGCCGCGGTGCTGGCAGCGACCGGTGTCGCGGAGCTCAACGTGCTGCCGTTCCCGTGGGAGCGGGCGCTGCCGGTGCCGGCCGGCTACGCGATGCTCGCGAAGATGCCGAAGGCGCCGATGGCGGAGTTTCCGTTCTACGGTGAGCGGGTCGCCTTCCCGCTGCACGCGCAGTACATGGTGCTGTCGGCGGCACACTGGCAGCCGCTCGTCAACGGCTACAGCGATCACATCCCGCAGGATTTCCGCGAGGCGGCGGTCGTGCTCGATTCGTTCCCGTCCACCGACGCCTTCAACGTCCTGCAGCGGCGGCGGGTGCGCTACATCGGTATCCACTGGAACATGTTCGGGGCGAGGGCCGGGGAGATCCGGCGGCGGCTGGAACCGTTCAGCCGCCACCTCAGGCCGCTGGCTGCCGATGCCGACATGACGCTCTACGAGGTGGTCAGCTTTCCCTGAAGGGCGGGGCCCGCTAACGGCGGGGGGTGCGGCGCGCGGGGGTCTTCTTCGTCGGCGCCGGCTTCTTGACGGCCGGCTTCCTCCGAGCCGGCTTTTTCACGACGGGCTTTTTCACGGCCGGCTTGGCGATCGGGGGCTTGCCGGACGGCGGCCTGCCGACCGCCGCGGCGCCGCCAGGGCCATACAGCATCCGGTAATCCGCCGCCGTGCCGAGAATCCGCTTGACGTAATTCTGCGTCTCCGGGAACGGGATGTCGTCGATGAACTCGTCTTCGTCCAGCCCCGGCCGCTCCGCCTTCCAGCGGACGATGCGGCTCTCGCCGGCGTTGTAGCTGGCCAGCGCGTAGTAGGTGCCGCCGAACTGCTGCACCAGGCGCGAGAAGTAGAGCGTGCCGAGGCGGATGTTGAGGTCGGGGTTGGTGAGCGAGCCGGTCGTGAACTTCCGGATTCCGAGCGACTTCGCCAGCCGCCGTCCGGTCGCCGGCACGATCTGCATCAGCCCCCAGGCGTTGGCGACCGACTTGACCCCGGGCTCGAAGGTCGACTCCTGGGCGATGAGCGCCGCCACCACATAGGGATCGAGATCCTGCGCCGCGGCGTTGCGCCGGATGGCGTCCCAGTAGGCCATCGGGTAGATCACCTGGAGGATCTCGGTCGGCAACTCCTCGCCGCCGGCCGTCAGGTGCTGCGGGTAGGCGCGGCGCATCAGCGAGATGGCGCGCCGCAGCTCGCCTTTCTCGTGATAGATCCACGCCATCGTCGCGTCCAGCCGCGGGGCGTTGCCCCAGGCCCGCTGCGCGAAGCGCAGCTCGCCGAGCGCATCCTCGTAGAGGCCGTTGGCCAGCAGCAGCCGGATCACCGCGTCGGTGGGCAGCGCCTGCACCGCGGCCGGCGTCGGGGTCGAGGCCGGGGTGGCGTCGCGCGACGCGAGCCGCACCGCTCCGCCATCCGCGGGCTTCCCCAGCGTCGAGAGCCGCTGGTCGGCGAGCCGCCCGTAGTAGGAATTGGCGTAATCGGTGTAGACCAGCCGCAGCCGCGCCTCCGCTTGCCCCATCGCGTCGAGCCTGGCGTGCGCCCTGGCCGACCAGTAGAGGAACGGCGGGCGGTAATCGGAACGCGGGAACGCCAGCGCCGCGGACTCAAAGACGCGCACCGTCTCGGCATAGTCGCCATTCCGGTAGCTCGCCCATCCGTACTTCCAGGCGGCGCGCTCGGCGCGCTGGCCGGTCGGGAACTGTTCGTAGAGCTGCTTGAACGTCTTCGTCGCCAGGTCGTCTTCGTTGGTGACGATGTAGTGGGTGCCGAGGTTGTTGAGGGCTTCCTCGGACCACGAGCTGTCGGGGAAGTCGGCAACCAGTGCGGCGGTGAGCGCGATGTACTCGGCGTGCTGCCCGAGCTCGCGCAGGCTGCTCAGATAGAAGAAGCGCGCTTCGGCCTTGCGCGAGGCGCGGTCGAGATACGGGCGAAGCGCATCGCGGGCCGCGGCGTAGCGCTTCAGATAGAAGTCACACTCGGCGACGCGCAGGTCGGCGACTTCACGGTCGTCCGCCTCGGCCGCCGATTGCAGCCCTTGGAACGCGGCGCGGGCTTCGGTATACCGCCGCGCCCCGAAGAGCAGCTGGCCACGGGCGACGTCGAGCTTGGGGTTCTTGCGCGGCCGCTGATCTTCCAGCGCCGGGAGCTGGGCCGCGGCCAGCGTCGCGGCCTCGGTGAGCGGGAACTCGTAGTAGACGCGGATGAGGACATCGGCGGCCTTGCGCCGGTCGCCGGCCGCGAGCGCCGCCCTGCCGATCCGGTAGAGCACGTCCTCGGTGATCGCCCCTTTCTGATCGGCGGCCCGCTCGTAGAACTTCACCGCCGCTGACGGGTCGCCGGCGGTCTCGGCCGCTTCGCCGGCCCCCATCGCCGCCGCGATGGCGGCGTAGCCGCTCGGCTTGCGTTCGATGAGCGCCTCGAACGAGCGGCGCGCCTCCGCGGCGCGGCCCTGGCGGAGCTGGGAAAGCGCAATGTAGTACGCCGCGTAGTCTCCAAGGGCGGAGGCCCCGAGACCGGGACGGCTGAGCAGCGGAATCGCGGCGGCGTAGTCCGCCGCCTGGAAGCGCGCGACGCCGAGAACCAGCGGCTCGTAGAGCGCCAGCGTGCGCGCGGCGCGGTCCTGGTCGGACGGCACCAGCCAGAGATCGCTCGGGTTGGACGGCAGCGCCGGATGCAGCGTCGGCACCAGCTGCGGGGCCTCCTGGGCGGAGGCGGCGCCGGCTCCAAAGGCACACAGCAGGGACAGCGCGGCGCCGCGCGCAAGTCGTGTGCGGATGGTCACGACGAGGCGGACCCGGCGACGAATCCCGGCAGAGAATTACCGCGGCTGTCCGGATGCAGGCTTGGCGGCGGCGCGTCCGGGACGCCGGCCGAGAGGTGCCGCATCACCTGGGCCGTGCGCACGGCGGTGAGCGTGGCCGCGCAGACGGCCGCGTGGCGGCCGACGATCCGCACCGCGTCGGCCCAGCAAGCCGCCGCCGCAGAAGATGGGCCCGCGGTCCCCTGGTCGGCGTAGAGCACGGCGACCGGTGTACCGCCGAGCATCAGCGGCACCGCCAGCGCCTGCGCATCCTGCGGCAGCGTCGCGAAGAACGGCGCCGAGGGCCCGTTGCCGCCGTTGGTGGCGACCGGCTCGCGGCGACCGAGCGCCTCGGCCATCACCCCGGCTTCACGGCCATCGACGCGCAGCCGTCCGGGGTCCATCGACGCCACGCCGTCGACCGGCCACTCGCACAGCTCGCCCCCTGCGACGACGAAGAGCGCCGCGCGCGGCGCTTCGGCCGCCGCAACCCGCACCGTCGCCGCCAGCAGCGTCGTCAGGTCAGGCGCGGCATCCAGTGCGCCGAGCGCCTCGGAGAGCCGCGAGACGTGCGACGCCGTGGCATCGGGGAGCGCTTCGCCCAGCGCCGCAGCAGTGGGAAGGTCCGCGGCGACGGATTCGCGTGGCAGGCGAGCCAGCTCCAGATCGCCGGCGATGCGATCGACTTCGAGCTTCAGCTCAGAGACCCGTTCGCGGCCGGTCGCGATCTCCGCGGCCTGCTGCGCGTGGCCGGCTTCGAGCTCCACGATGCGGAGGCGATGAGTCTCGCCGTCCGCCGCCAGCGACTCGCGCTCGACGTCGAGATCCTTGCGGAGCTTCTCGCGCTCCGCCTCGAGGCCGACCCTGAGCTGTTCGCGTTCGCCGTCGAGCTCCTTGCGAAGCTTCTCGCGCTCCGTCTCGAGCCCGGCTCGGAGCTGTTCGCGCTCGCCGTCGAACCCGGCCTGAGCGCGGCCGCGCTCCGCCTCCAGTTCCGTCAGCGCTTTGACGCGCTCGGTTTCCACGGCGGCCGACAGGCGCTGGCGCTCGGTCTCGGCATCCGCGGTGCGGCGCCGCGCCGCATCGAGGGCTTCGGCGAGACGGTCGCGCTCGGCGCTGGCGTCGGTGACGCGTTTGCGTTCGGCCTCGAGCTGCTCTTCGAGGCGCCGGCGCTCGGCGGCGAACGAGTCTTCGAGCTCGCGGCGGGCGATCGACGTCGATTCCGCCGCCGCCTGCTCCGCCTGCACCCGGGCGCGCATTGTCTCGGCAATCAGCGCCCGCTCGGACTCGGAGCGGACGTTCGAGACCTCGGCCTGCAGCCGCGTATTCCACTCGAGCCGCGCCGCCTCGAGCTGCGCGGTCCAGCGGCGCTGCGCCTCGTCGTGCGCGGCCTGCCGGGCGCGCTCGACCTCGCGGGCATGCGAGTCGGCCATCTCCCGCAGCTGGACGTCGAGCTCCTCGTGCAGACGGGCGTGGAGCCCCTCGACGAGCGTGCGCAGCGGCTCCTCGGGCATGGGGTCATTATCAGGACCGGACGGGGGCAAAGTCAAGCCGCGAAAAGCCCGCAAATCCAGGTGCAACAGCGACTTGACGGGAGGGCTCGGGGGGTCTACAATGTCGGCAGTGGCTGTAACTGGCGCCTGCGTCACGCGAGCGTCCGATACGGCATGGGGGGGCGACCTAGATTCGACGGAGATACGGTTTCGCAGGATGCGTGCCGAGGACCATCACCCTCGTCAAAAGATGGAAAAACAAGTAACT
>JAYTEJ010000421.1:0-2086 GCA_043735365.1 Acidobacteriota bacterium | reverse complement strand
TTCCGGTTTCCGGTTTCCGGTTTCCGGTTTCCGGTTTCCGGTTTCCGGTTTCCGGTACTGGCTACCGGCGGCTACCGGCCACTGGCTACTGCTTTTCTGGAGCGACCCTCTCGATGATCGCCGCAATGCCCTGGCCGCCGCCGATGCAGGCGCTCGCCAGACCGCGGCTCAGGCCGCGGCGGCGGAGCTCCAGGGTCAGGGTCAGCAGCAGCCGCGTCCCGGTCATCCCGAGCGGATGTCCGAGCGCGATCGCCCCGCCGTTGACGTTGACCCGGTCGCGGTCGAGCCCGAGTTCCTTTTCGACCGACAGATACTGCGCCGCGAACGCTTCGTTCACTTCGAAGAGATCGATGTCCGCCAGCGTCAGGCCCGCCGCCGCCAGCACCCGGCGGGTCGCCGGCACCGGTCCGATCCCCATGTGGGCGGGGTCGACGCCGACGGTCGCCCAGTGCGTCAGCTTTGCCAGCGGCGTCAGCCGGTGGGTGCGCACCGCCCCCGGGGAGGCCAGGATCAGCGCCGCGGCGCCGTCGACGATGCCTGAGGCGTTGCCGGCGGTCACGCACCCCCCCTTGCCGAACGCCGGCGGCAGCTTCGCCAGCCCCTCGAGCGTCGAGTCGGGCCGCATGTGATCGTCACGGCTGAAGGTCTCCACCCCTTTGCGCGACCGCACCTCGACCGCCACCACCTCGTCGTCGAAGCGGCCCGCCTTCCAGGCGGCATCGGCGAGCTGCTGGCTGCGCAGCGCGTAGCGGTCCTGCTCCTCCCGCGAGACGCCGTAGGTCGAGGCGCAGTTCTCGGCGGTGGCCGCCATGGTGTAGCCGCAGTGGGTGTCGAGCAGCGCCGACCAGAGCGTGTCTTCGAGATCTCCCTGACCCAGCCGCAGGCCGCTGCGCAGCCCACGAATGACGTGCGGCGCCTGGCTCATGCTCTCGGTGCCGCCGGTCAGCACGATGCCGGCCTCCCCCAGGCGAATCATCTGGCCACCGCTGATCGCCGCTTGGATGCCCGACCCGCACAGGCGATTGACGGTCAGCGCCGGCACCTCGATCGGCAGGCCGGCCTTGAGCGCGATGTGGCGCGCGCCATAGACCGCGTCGGCGCTCGTCTGCAGGACGTTGCCGAAGACCACGTGATCGACGGCCGCCGGATCGACGCCGGTGCGCGCCAGCGCGGCGCGCGACGCGATGGCCCCAAGCTCGAGCGCGCTCAGGTCCTTCAGCCGGCCGGTGTAGTCGGCCATCGGCGTCCGGGCGCCGCCTACGATGAATACATCCATATCAAGGTTCCACGGGGTTCCACGGGGTTCCGCGGGGTTCTACGAGGTTCGGTTCTACGAGGTTCGGTTCCGCGGGGTGCCGCCAGGTTCCGCAGGGTTCTGGGTTCTACGGGGTTCGAAGCAGTTTCTTCACAATCCAGTCGCCGGCTTGCTGCGTGCCGAGGGTGCCGCCGATATCGGACGTCCCCTGTGTCTCCCGCACCGCGGCGAGGACGGCGGCTTCGATGGCGGCGGCCTCCGGCGCCAGGCCGGCGGTTTCGAGCAGCAGCGCCATCGACAGAATAGCGCCGATCGGGTTGGCGAGGTTGCGGCCCGCCAGCGGCGGGGCGGATCCGTGCACCGGCTCGAACATCGACGTCCGTCCGGGATGGATGTTTCCGGATGCCGCCATCCCCAGGCCGCCCTGCAGCGCCGCGCCGATGTCGGTGACGATGTCGCCGAACAGGTTGTTGGTCACGATCACCTCGAACTGCGCGGGGTCGAGGACCAGGTGCATGGCCAGCGCGTCGATGTAGTAATGCGTCGGCGTGATCGCCGGATAGGCCGCCGCGGTCTCGCGGAACACCCGCTGCCAGAGCGCATGCCCGTCAGTCATGGCGTTGCTCTTGTCCGCCATGCACACCCGCGTCAGCCCGTTCCGCTGCGCATGCTCGAACGCATGCCGGACGATGCGCGACACGCCTTTCCAGGTGTTTACTTCCTCCTGAAGCGCCACCTCGTCCTCAGTGCCCGGCTTGAACCGCCCGCCGACGCCGACATAGAGGCCTTCCGTATTTTCACGAAAGACGACGAAGTTCACGTCCGCGGGCA
>JAYTEJ010000420.1:0-14523 GCA_043735365.1 Acidobacteriota bacterium | reverse complement strand
ATCGTCTGGTTCGAGGTCCCGGCCGGCGAAAAGGCCAACACCCGGCACGGCGAGTGGCTGCCGAACGATACCCTCGAGGCGGTGCGTGCCTACAAGGTGGCGATCAAGGGGCCACTCACGACCCCGGTCGGCGGCGGCATCCGCAGCCTCAACGTCACGCTCAGGCAGGTGCTCGACCTCTACGCCTGCGTCCGTCCGGTCCGCTACTTCACCGGCACCCCGGCGCCGGTCACCCACCCGGAGCGCATGGACGTGGTGATTTTCCGGGAGAACACCGAAGACGTCTACGCCGGCATCGAATGGGCCAAGGGGACGCCGCAGGCGGCGAAGGTCATCGAATTCCTCGAGCGTGAGATGGGGAAGAAGGTACGCGCCGATTCGGGCATCGGGATCAAGCCGATCTCGGAGTTCGGCACCAAGCGCCTGGTCCGGATGGCCGTTCAGTACGCCATCGACAACCGGCGCAAGACGGTCACCATCGTCCACAAGGGGAACATCATGAAGTTCACCGAAGGGGCGTTCCGCGACTGGGGCTACGAGGTCGCGACCTCGGAGTTCCGGGATCAGGTGGTGACCGAGGACGAGGTCGGCAAGGGGGCGTCGCGCGACGGCAGGATCCTCATCAACGACCGCATCGCCGACAGTGTCTTCCAGCAGATCCTGACGCGCACCGCCGATTACGACGTCTTCGCCTGCCCGAATCTGAACGGCGACTACCTGTCCGACGCCTGTGCCGCGCAGGTCGGCGGTTTGGGCATCGCCCCTGGCGCCAACATCGGCGACGACATCGGCTTCTTCGAGGCCACGCACGGCACCGCGCCGAAGTACGCCGACAAGGACGTTATCAATCCGGGATCGGTGATTCTCTCCGGGGTGATGATGTTTCGCTACATGGGCTGGGGCGAAGCCGCCGATCTCATCGAGCGGGGACTCGAACAGACTATCAAGGACAAAAAGGTCACCTACGACCTCGCGCGCCAGATGCAGGGCGCGACCGAACTGAAGACGTCTGCGTTTGCCGACGCCATCATCGCCAACATGTAGGGCAGGGACGCCATGAACAGAAAAGTGACAGTAGTGGGGGGCGCCGGCGCGGTCGGCGCCACCGTGGCGCGGGCAATCGCCGACAAGGAGCTCGCCGACGTCGTCATCATCGACATCGCCGAGCAGAAGGCCGCGGGCATCGCCCTCGACATGCTCGAGGCCTGCCCGATCGAGGGATCGGACTCCCGCATCGCCGGCTACGGTGCGACCGAGGAGGGCTGGGCGCAGACGGCGAACTCGGACGTGGTGGTGATCACCTCTGGCGTGCCGCGCAAGCCCGGGATGAGCCGCGACGACCTGCTCAACGTCAACTACAAGATCATGCAGTCGGTGACCGAGCAGATCGTCCGGTTCTCGCCCAAGACGATCATCGTGCCGGTCGCCAATCCGCTCGACGCCATGTGCCAGGCGGTCTACCGCCTCAGCAAGTTCCCGCGCGAGCGGGTCATCGGGATGGCGGGCGTGCTCGACTCCGCCCGCATGCGCGCCTTCATCGCCATGGAGACAGGGGTCTCGGTGGAGAACATCCACGCCTTCGTCCTCGGCGGCCATGGCGACACGATGGTGCCGCTGCCGCGCTACTCGACCATCGCCGGGATTCCGCTGCCCGACTACCCGGGCCTGACGGCGGAGAAAATTGCCGCCATCGGGGCCCGGACGGCCAACGGCGGCGCCGAAATAACCAAGCTGGTGGGGACGAGCGCCTGGTATGCGCCGGGATCCGCGGCGGCGGAGATGGTCGAGATCATCCTCAAGGACAAGAAGAAGATCGTGCCTTGCTCGGTGTTCCTCCAGGGGGAATACGGCATTCGCGATCTGTTCGTCGGGGTGCCGGTGAAGCTCGGAGCGCGCGGCGTCGAGCAGATCATCGAGATCAAGCTGACGCCGGAAGAGAACGAAGCGCTGAAAAAGTCGGCGGCCGCCGTCAAGGAACTGACGGACGTCATCGGGGTCTGAAGAGAGAGACCGTGCCGGCGCCCGCCGGCACGGCTTCCAGTCTCAGGCCTTGAAGGGCTTTTCGCCGGCCAGGAAGCGGTCGACGCGACCTGCCAGGTCGGTCAGATAGGCGGCATCCCCGCCGTTCACTTCGGTGGTCACGAAACCGGAATACTTGACCTCGGCCAGCGCCTTCCGGACCTCGATCCAGTCGATATCCCCCTCGCCGATATTCTTCCAGGTGAACTTCCCGTTCGAGCGATCGACGTTGAAGTCCTTGAGGTGGACCTTGGCGATGCGCGGCCCGAGGGTGCGAATCCAGTCCTGCGGATAGCCGTAGAAGACGATGTTGCCAACGTCGAAATAGGCCTTGAGCAGCGGCGACTCGAAGTCGTCGACGTAGCGCGCGAACTCGATCGGGCTCAGCAGGAACTTGTTCCAGACCTCCTCGACCGCGATGACGATGTTGAGGTCCCTGGCGACCGGGAGCAGCCGCTCGCGAATCACCTTCTGCGACCGCGTCCAGGCCTCCTGGTACGAGGTCTTGGGATCGACCACCGCCGGCACCAGCAGCACCGCATCGGCACCCCAGAGCTTGGCATTCCTGAGCGACGTCTCCATCCCCTTGACGCTGCGCGAGACGACGTCGGGGTCGGCGCTCGAGAGCGGCAGGCGCCAATGATCGGAGTTCATCACCGAGTGAATGCGGATGCCGGACTTGGTGGCGGCGTCGCGAACCTCGGCCGCCTCGTCTGCCGACGTGATGGTCTGCATCTCGATGGCGTCGAAGCCCGCCTTGCGGGCCAGCGCGAAGCGATCCGCGTAGGACAGTTCCTTCGGCAGCATCGAGATCAGCGTCGCCTTGCGGATCCCGGACGGGGCGGCGGCGGCCGCCACGGGGGCCGACTGCGCGGCCGCGCGGGTGACAACGGCGCCCCCGGCCACCGCGACGGCGGCCACGGACTTCAGAAACATTCGACGATCGTTCATGGGACTCCTCATGCCTGGTCGCGGTTGACGAGCAGGGCTTTGACGTATTCCCGGTTCATACGGGCGATGTTGGTGATCGGGATTTCCTTCGGGCAGACAGCCTCGCACTCGCCCTCGTTGGAGCAGCTGCCAAAGCCCTCGCCGTCGTGGCGCTCGACCATGCTCACGACCCGGCGGTAGCGCTCCACCTGCCCCTGCGGCAGCAGCGCCAGGTGGCTGACTTTGGCCGAGGTGAACAGCGCCGCCGAGGCATTCTTGCACGCCGCCACGCAGGCCCCGCAGCCGATGCACGCCGCTGAGTCCATCGCCTGGTCGGCCAGCGTCTTGGGGATCAGGATGGCGTTGGCATCCTGCGGCCCGCCCGCATTGATAGAGGTGTAGCCGCCGGCCTGGATGATGCGGTCGAAAGCGCTCCGATCGACCACGAGATCCTTGATTAAGGGAAACGCCCGGGCCCGCCACGGCTCGAGGGTCAGCGTGTCGCCGTCGCGGAACCGTCGCATGTGCAGCTGGCAGACGCTGGTGCCGGGGTCCGGCCCGTGCGGAATGCCGTCCACCATGAACCCGCAGGTGCCGCAGATGCCCTCGCGGCAGTCGGAGTCGAAGGCGATTGGGTCTTCGCCTTTGGCAATCAGCCCTTCGTTGACGACGTCGAGCATCTCGAGGAAGGACATGTCGGCCGAGACGTCATCGGCCGTGTAGGGGACGAACCGGCCCGACTGGTCGGGGCCGGCCTGCCGCCAGACTTTGAGGTGGATACGCATCACTTGTAGCTTCTCTGGCTGGGCTTCACGTACTCGAAGTCCAGCGGTTCCTTGTGTAACACCGGCGTCTTGCCGACCCCCTGGAACTCCCAGGCGCCGACGTACATGAAGTGTTCGTCGTCTCTGAGCGCTTCGCCCTCGGGCGTCTGGCTCTCTTCGCGGAAGTGGCCGCCGCACGATTCGGTGCGGTGAAGAGCGTCACGCGCCAGCAGCTCGCCGAACTCGAGGTAGTCGGCCACCCGTCCGGCGTACTCCAGGTTCTTGTTGAGGTTATTCTGCTCGCCCGGCACCGACACGTTCTGCCAGAACTCCTCACGGAGGGCGGGAATCTTCTCGAGCGCGCGGCGAAGGCCGGCGTCGTTGCGCGCCATCCCGACCTCGTCCCAGAGAATACCGCCCAGCTCGCGGTGCAGCTGGCGCGGAGTTTTCGTTCCCTTGATGGACAGCAAGCGGTCGATCTGCGCCTGCGTCGAGGCCTCGGCCTCGCGAAAAGCGTCGTGGTCGGCGGTGACCGGCGGCAGCACCGTGCTGCCGAGGTAGTGGGCGAGGGTGTAGGGAATCACGAAATAGCCGTCCGCGAGCCCTTGCATCAGCGCGCTGGCGCCGAGGCGGTTGGCGCCGTGGTCCGAGAAGTTCGCCTCGCCGAGCACGTGGAGCCCAGGAATGGTGCTCATCAGGTTGTAATCCACCCACAAGCCGCCCATGGTGTAGTGGATGGCGGGGTAGATGCGCATCGGCACCGTGTACGGATCCTCGTCGGTGATCTTGGTGTACATGTCGAAGAGGTTGCCGTAGCGCGCCTTGATGACGTCGGCGCCGAGCCGCTCGATGGCGTTGCCGAAGTCGAGGTAGACCGCCAGCCCGCTGTCGCCGACGCCGCGGCCCTCGTCGCAGACCGACTTGGCGTTGCGCGAGGCGACGTCGCGCGGCACCAGGTTGCCGAAGCTCGGGTAGCGCCGCTCGAGGTAATAGTCCCGCTCTACCTCCGGAATCTGGTTCGGCGGCCGGGCGTCCCCCTTCTGCTTCGGCACCCAGACGCGGCCATCGTTGCGCAGGCTTTCGCTCATCAGCGTCAGCTTCGACTGATGGGTCCCGGACACCGGAATGCAGGTCGGATGAATCTGGGTGTAGCTGGGGTTGGCGAAGAACGCCCCCCGCTTGTGCGCCCGCCACGCCGCCGTGACGTTCGAATTGACCGCGTTGGTCGAGAGGTAATACGCCGTGCCGTAGCCGCCGGTGCAGAGCAGCACCGCGTGCCCGGCATGCCGCTCCAGCTCGCCGGTCACCAGGTTGCGGACGATGACGCCGCGAGCCTGGCCGTTGACGAGGACGACGTCGAGCATCTCGCGCTGCGCGAAAGTGCGCACCGTCCCCTTGGCGACCTGGCGCATCATCGACTGGTAGGCTCCGAGCAGCAGCTGCTGGCCGGTCTGGCCGCGCGCGTAGAACGTCCGCGAGACCTGCGCGCCGCCGAACGACCGGTTGTCGAGCAGCCCGCCGTACTCGCGGGCGAACGGCACCCCCTGAGCGACGCACTGATCGATGATGTTGACGCTCAGCTGGGCCAGCCGGTAGACGTTGGCCTCGCGCGACCGGTAGTCCCCCCCCTTGACGGTGTCGTAGAACAGCCGCTGGATGCTGTCGCCGTCGTTCTGGTAGTTCTTGGCCGCATTGATGCCCCCCTGCGCGGCGATGCTGTGGGCGCGGCGGGGGCTGTCCTGGATGCAAAAGCTCAGCACGTTGTAGCCGAGCTCGCCGAGGGTGGAGGCCGCCGCGGCCCCCGCCAGGCCGGTGCCGACGACGATGATCGTGTACTTGCGGCGGTTGGCCGGGTTGACCAGCTTCGAGTCGAAGCGATGGCGGTCCCATTTCTCCGCGAGCGGGCCTCCGGGAATCTTGGGGTCAAGCATAGGTTCGCTAGGGTGACGGAAGACGTTATTGACTGAGATAGACCCAGATCGGGATGACGGCCAGCCCGACGCCGATGAGCACCGCAAAGACGATGCCCCATATGGTGAGACGCCTCGTGTAGACCGGATGATCCAGCCCGACCGACTGGAAGCTGCTGGCGATCCCGTGCCGCAGGTGCAGCCCGACGAGCAGCGTGGCGACGACATACAGCGCCACCCAGCCCGGGTGGCTGAAGACCTCGAACTCGGTCCGGGCCAGATCGCGGATGGCTACCTCGTCGCCGGTCTCGTAGTAGCTGCCGAAGCGGAACTGCCAGATGTGAATCGCGAGAAAGACGAAGATCACCAGCCCCGACCAGATCATCGTCGACGAGGCGACGCTCTTGCGGCTGGTGTGCCGGGCGGGCGCCTTCTTCGCATACCTCGTCGGCCGGGCCGCGGTGTTGGCCAGGTAGTTGCGAATCGCCTTGTAGACGTGCACCAGGAAGATGGCCAGCAGCCCGGCTTCGACCGGCAGCAGCAGCGGGTTGGAGATGAGCAAGTGCGAATATTCGTTGAAGGCATCCGGACCGGCGAAAATCAGCACGTTGCCCGCCAGATGCAGCAGCATGTAGGCGAAGAGCGCCAGGCCGGTGAGACCGATCAGCAGCTTGGTGCCGACCGACGACGAGAACACACGACGAAAAGTCGACATCAAAGCTGCCCCCGGATCCCGTCAATTGTATGACGGATCCCGCCGCGAACAATCGCCGCCGCCGGCGGGCGCTTGATTCGATCGCCCGGCCCGGCACATGATTTACCGGCGCTTGCGACCGCGCACGGGCGGCGAGCGGCGGCGTTTCAGCGGGATTCAGGGTCAGGTCCGCACGGATGAAAATTCACGAATATCAGGCCAAGGCCATCCTCAAGCGCTACGGCGTGCCGGTGCCGGTGGGGGAAATGATCGTCGACCCGGCCGAGGCCGCCGGTGTCGCCACTCGCCTCGGCGGCGGCACCGTGGTCGTCAAGGCGCAGATCCATGCCGGCGGGCGCGGCAAGGGCGGCGGCGTCAAGGTCGTCAAGGGGCCCGAGGAGGCCGCCAAGGCCGCGACAGCGATGATGGGCATGCAGCTCGTGACTCATCAGACCGGGCCGGGCGGCCAGAAAGTGCAGCGGCTGCTGGTCGAACAGGGCCTCCGCATCAAGCGCGAGCTCTACCTCGGCATCGTCATCGACCGATCCACCGAGCGGCCGGTGCTGATGATGAGCACCGACGGCGGGGTCGAGATCGAGAAGGTCGCCGAGGACACGCCCGAGCGCATCTTCAAGGAGTTCATCCATCCCGGCGCCGGCCTGCAGCCCTTCCAGGCGCGCAAGCTGGCGTTTGCGCTCGGCCTGGCGGGGTCGCAGGTCTCCCAGGCCGTGAAGGTGATGTCGGCGGTGTACGATGCCTTCGTCGCCACCGACGCCTCGCTGATCGAGATCAACCCGCTGATCGTCACCGAGGAGGGGAACGTCCTGGCTCTCGATGCCAAGATGACGTTCGACGACAATGCGCTGTTCCGGCATCCCGAGTTCCGCGAGCTCCGCGACGTCGCCGAGGAAGACCCGCTCGAGGTCGAGGCCTCGAAGTTCTCGCTCAACTACATCAAGCTCGACGGCACCATCGGCTGCATGGTCAACGGCGCCGGGCTCGCCATGGCGACGATGGACATCATCAAGCTGGCGGGAGGGGAGCCGGCGAACTTCCTCGACGTCGGCGGCGGCGCCAACGCCGACCAGATTCGCAATGCCTTCCAGATCCTGATGTCGGACACCAGCGTCAAGGCCGTCTTCATCAACATCTTCGGCGGCATCCTGCGCTGCGACGTCCTCGCCGAGGGGGTGATTGCCGCGGTCACCGGGCTGGGCGTCACCGTGCCGATCGTCATCCGCATGGAAGGCACCAACGTCGAGCAGGGCAAGCAGATGCTCCAGGGCAGCGGGCTCAATTTCGCCACCGCCGACACCATGAGCGAGGCGGCCGACAAGGTCGTCGCGCTCGGGCGGTAGCGCGCGTCCTTCCGTCAGCACACAGGTTAAGCACACCATGGCCGTACTCATCGACAAGAGCACCAGGCTCATCGTCCAGGGGCTCACCGGACGGGAGGGCACCTTCCACGCCAAGCAGGCCGCGGCCTACGGGACGCAGGTCGTCGGCGGGGTCACGCCCGGCAAGGGGGGCACCACCCACGAGGGCTTCGCGGTCTTCAACACCGTGGCCGAGGCGGTGCGCGAGACCGGCGCCAACGCGACGGTGATTTTCGTACCGCCGCCCTTCGCCGCCGACGCCATCATGGAGGCCGCGGACGCCGGGGTGCCGCTGGCCGTCTGCATCACCGAGGGCATCCCGACGCTGGACATGATGCGGGCGCTGACCGTGGTGCGCGGCAGCAAGACCCGGCTGATCGGGCCGAACTGTCCCGGACTGATCACCGCCGGGCAGGCCAAGGCCGGGATCATCCCGGGGCACATCTGCCGCGAGGGGCGCGTCGGCATCGTCTCCAAGAGCGGCACGCTGACCTACGAAGCCATCCACCAGCTGACGCGGCTCGGCCTCGGCCAGACCACCTGCATCGGGATTGGCGGCGATCCACTCATCGGCACCAGCTTCATCGACGCCCTGAGCCTGTTCGCGGGCGACCCGGCGACCGAGGCGGTGGTGATGATTGGCGAGATTGGAGGCAACGCCGAAGAGGATGCCGCGGCCTTCATCGCCCAGCACTTCACCAAGCCGGTGGTCGGCTTCATCGCCGGCCAGACGGCCCCGCCGGGGCGCCGCATGGGCCATGCCGGCGCGATCATTTCGGGCGGCAAGGGGACCGCCGCCGAGAAGATGGCGGCCCTCGAACAGGCGGGCGTCCACGTCGTCAAGAGCCCTGCCGACCTCGGAGCGGCGGTGAAAAGCGCGCTATAATTCCCCCGAGCGCTTCCGCTCGAGACCCATCCAGCTGCTTCGCGGTGCAGGGCACCGTGTCCTCGCGTGAGGGAGCGATCCAGGAGGACGCCACGCCGCCCGTTGTCCGCCGCGTCGTCAACGATTTCAGCATTCAGGTGGCCACGGTCAATGGCTCCGGCAGCCAGACCGCCAACCTCGTCCTCCTGCGCGCCCTGTTCCAGATGGGCATCCCGGTCTCCGGCAAGAACATGTTCCCCTCGAACATCGCCGGTCTGCCGACCTGGTACACCATCCGCGCCAACCGCGCCGGCTACATCGCCCGGAAGAAGGAGATCGATTTCCTCGTCGCGATGAACCCGGAGACGGCCAGGGAGGACGTCCTGTCGCTCGAGCCGGGCGCGGCCGTGGTCTACGACGAACCGCTGGCCCTCAATGCGCTGCGCGGCGACCTGACGTTCTATCCGGTGCCGTTCGACCGGCTGGTCGCCGAGTTCTGCAAGGACGCCCGGCTGCGGCGCCTCGTGAAGAACATGATTTACGATGGCGTGCTGTCGGCGCTGCTCGGGATCGACATCGCCGAGATGGAGCACGCGCTCCGGCGTCAGCTCGGGAAGAAGACCAAGGCGATTGAGCTGAATATCGCGGCGCTGCAGGCGGGGGCGGCCTTCGCCGCCGCGCAGCTGTTGAAGCAGGACCCCTACGACGCGGAGCGCATGGCGGGGACGGCCGGGATGATCCTGGTCGAAGGCAACGCCGCCGCGGCGCTCGGCTGCATGATGGCCGGGGTCACGGTGGTCGCTTGGTATCCGATCACCCCGTCGTCGTCGCTGCCGGAAACGCTGATCGCCTACATGCGGAAATACCGCCGCGACCCGGAGACCGGCCAGGCGACGTTCGCGATCGTGCAGGCCGAAGACGAGATTGCCGCCATCGGCATGGTGGTCGGCGCCGGCTGGGCCGGCGCCCGCGCGATGACCTCCACCTCAGGCCCGGGCATCTCGCTGATGGCCGAATTCGCCGGCCTGGCCTACTACGCCGAGCTGCCGGGCGTGGTCTTCGACGTCCAGCGCGTCGGCCCCTCGACCGGTCTGCCGACGCGCACGGCGCAGGGCGACATCCTCAAGACCGCGATGCTGTCGCACGGCGACGCCAAGCAGATCCTGCTGATCCCGGCGTCGGTGGAAGAGTGCTACGAGATGGCGATCCAGGCCTTCGATCTCGCCGAGCGCTTCCAGACGCTGGTGTTCGTGATGAGCGACCTCGACCTGGCGATGAACACCTGGATGTCGCCGGTGTTCCGCTATCCGGAGCAGCCGCCCGACCGCGGCAAGCGCCTCGACGCCGGCGTCATCGCCCGGACGGGGGAGTGGGGGCGCTATCGCGACGTCGACGGCGACGGCATCCCGTACCGCACCATTCCCGGCGACGGCATGCCCCCGTATTTCACCCGCGGCTCCGGCCACAACGACAAGGGGCAGTACAGCGAGCGCCCGGACGACTACGTGCAGAACATGGAGCGGCTCGACCGCAAGTTCCAGACCGCGCGGACCCACGTGCCCGGCCCGGAGATCGTCGACGTCCCTGGGGCGGCGGTGGCGATCATCGGCTACGGCACCAGCCACTGGGCGATTGTCGAGAGTCGCGACCAGCTCGAGCGGGAAGCGGGCCTTCAGACCGCCTATCTGAGGCTCCGCGGCTACCCCTTCAGCGCCGCGCTATCGGCGTTTGTCGGCCGTTACGACCGCGTCTACGTCGTCGAGCAGAATCGCGACGCGCAGATGTACAGCCTGATGCGGCTCGAGCTGCCCGCGGAGGGCATCGCCCGGCTGCGCAAGGTCCTGCACTACAACGGTCTGCCGATCGACGCGCGGTCGATTACCGACGCCATCCTGGCCGGTGAAGGGCGGGCGGTGGCGGATGTCCGACGCCCGCTGGTCTCCGCCGGCCTGGCCGCCGGGGGGGAATGACGATCATGCGGACAGGGAGCATGCGATGGACCCCGTAACGCCCGTTCCGGCGAAGAAAACCAACCGCATCGGGCTCGAACTGCAGCCCTACCGGGGCGGCAAGACGACGCTCTGCGCCGGCTGCGGACACAATGCGATTTCGGAGCGGATCATCGAGGCGTTCTTCGAAATGGGGGTCGATCCGCGCGAGGTGGTGAAGCTGTCGGGGATAGGGTGCTCGAGCAAGAGCCCGGCGTATTTCCTCGGCGGCTCCCACGGCTTCAACTCGGTGCACGGCCGCATGCCCTCGGTCGGCACCGGTGCGGTGCTCGCCAACCGCGGCCTGCGCGCGATTGGGGTGAGCGGGGACGGCGATACCGGGGCGATCGGCATCGGACAGTTCGTCCACCTGATGCGCCGCAACGTGCCGATCATCTACGTGATCGAGGACAACGGCTGCTACGGCCTGACCAAGGGGCAGTTCTCGCCGACCGCCGACCTCGGCTCGACGCTCAAGAACGGCGTCGTCAACGAGCTCCAGCCGATCGACACCTGCGCGCTGGCGATCGAGCTCGGCGCCTCCTTCGTGGCGCGGTCGTTCTCCGGTGACAAGAAGCAGCTGCTGGCGATTCTCAAGGCGTCGCTGAGCCATCGCGGCACCTGCCTGATCGACGTCATCTCCCCCTGTGTGACCTTCAACGACCATGAGGGCTCGACCAAGAGCTACGCCTACGCGAAGGATCACGACGAGCCGCTCGGCGAGGTCAGCTTCGTGCCGTATTTCGACGACATCACGGTGGACTACGACGCCGGCACCACGACCACGGTGGCGATGCACGACGGCTCGACGCTGTATCTGAAGAAGGTGGCCGACGACTACGATCCGACCGACAAGATGAACGCGGTCCGGCTGATCCACGAGACCGCGGCGCGCGGCGAGTTCGCCACCGGCGTCCTCTATATCGAGCCCGCCAAGCGCGATTTCGTCACCCTGCTCAACCTCGTTGACGAGCCGCTGGCAACTCTGCCGCTCGACCGGGTGCGGCCCGGACGGGCGGTGCTCGACGAGATCATGGAGTCGCTGAAGTAGACGGCGCCGCCGTCAGCCCCCCTCGGCGCCGTCCACGTTCGCTCCCAGCACGTCCTCGCAAATCGCCACCGAGTCGTCCGGCAGCCCCTCGCCGTCGAGCGCGGGGGCGTTGGCGTTGCCGGGCTCGGCCGCCGCCGCCGTGTCCCCCTCGACCGCGCCGATGTGATCGTCGCCAGTTGAGCCGGGATCGGGCGTGTGGTCAGTGGTCATTTGGGCCTCTTATCCTGCCGGTGCGCTACTCCGACTATAATTCGTTGGATATGGAACGTACATTCGCCATCATCAAGCCTGACGCCGTGGCCGCCCGGTATACCGGCCGCATCCTGCAGCGCGTCGAAGCCGAGGGATTCCAGATTCGTGCCATGAGACTGGTGAGTCTGTCGAAGGCCGAGGCCGAGGGATTCTACGCCGTACACCGCGAGCGGCCGTTTTTCGGAAGCCTGACCGCCTTCATGTCGTCGGGCCCCGCGGTAGTGCTGGCGCTCGAGGCGCCGGACGCCATCAGGAAGTGGCGCACCCTGATGGGCGCCACCGATCCCGGCAAGGCCGATCCCAATACCCTGCGCAAGGAGTTCGGCGCCTCGATCGAGCACAACGCCACCCACGGGTCCGACGCGCCGGATACCGCGGCGTTCGAGCTGGGCTACTTTTTCACCGGGATGGAACTCGCACGGTAACAGCCGCACCCCGGGCGCCCAAGCCGGGCGCGCCGCGCTGAAGGAGCCGGATGGCCATAAAGGCGGATCGCTGGATCAAGAGGATGGCGCTCGAGCACGGCATGATCGAGCCGTTCGAGGACCGACAGGTCCGGGAGGGCGTGGTCTCGTACGGGCTGTCGTCCTACGGCTACGACATCCGCGTCGCGGACGACTTCAAGATCTTCACCAACATCAACAACACCGTGATCGACCCCAAGAACTTCGATCCGCGATCGTTCGTGGACGTCAAGACCGACGTCTGCATCGTCCCGCCCAACTCGTTTGCCCTGGCCCGCTCGATTGAGTATTTCCGGATTCCCCGGGACGTGCTGACCGTCTGCCTGGGCAAGTCCACCTACGCGCGGTGCGGGATCATCGTCAACGTCACTCCCTTCGAGCCGGAGTGGGAGGGCACCGTCACCCTCGAGATCTCGAACACGACGCCGCTGCCGGCGCGGATCTACGCCAACGAGGGGATCGCGCAGGTGCTGTTCTTCCAGAGCGACGAGGTCTGCGAAGTGTCCTACGCCGACAAGAAGGGGAAATATCTGAGGCAGATGGACGTCACGCTGCCGAGGATCTAGACCCGCGCCGCCGCGGGAGCCCGCCATGACCGAGTCCTCCGTCCTCAGCCGCATTCCGGTGGTCGCCGGCCTTGCCTACATCGAGCGGGTCCGACACCTGGCATCGTCGTTCTCCGCCACCCTGACCGCCGAGCCGGACCACCGCTATTTTCCGCACGCCATTGCGGTCTCGGTCGCGGGGGACAAGGTCGGCTATGTAGCCCCCGAAGTGGCGCTGCGCTACTTCGGCCCGCTGTCGGCCGCGGGGGGCAGCGCCGCGTGTCCGGGGCGCCGCGCCGCCGCGTCGGACCGCGAGACCTCGGGCGTGGAACTGCTGCTGGATTTCTCGAGCCTGGACGTGGCGCCGTCCGAATGAGGCTGCGTTCGCTGGCCGCCGCGCCCGCTGTGCTGGCGGCGATCGCGGCGCTCGCCGCCCCGGTGCAATCGGCCCTGCCGCCTGGCGCCGAGCGCTCCTACCGCGCCCTCTCGGCCGCTGTGCGTCCTGCAGATGCCTTCGATGTCGTCACCTTCATGGACGGCCGGTGGCGGATCGCCGGCAATCCCGACTACGACGCCTCGATCGACCACATCCGGGACCGGCTGGGCGCGTCCGGCTTCAGCGCAGCGCCGGGCGCAGACGTCTCCATGCACGTCGAGGAGTTCGACAACGGCCGCCGCGGCTGGGACTATCGCGCCGGCACCGTCGCCTTCGACGAGCCGGACCCGGGGCCGCCGCTGCTCTCGCGCGCGCGCGATCGCGTGTCGCTGGCCATCAATTCCTTTTCGACGCCGGAAGGGGGACTGCGGGCGCCGCTCGTCGACATCGGCAGCGCCGCCGACGCCGACTATGCCGACAAGGCGATCGAAGGCGCGGTGGTCCTCACCGACGCCGCGTTGGGACGGGTCTGGCGCGAGGCGGTGAAGAAGCGGGGCGCCGCGGGAGTGATTTCCACGCAGGCAGCCGACTTCGTAGGGCCGCGGGATCGGCCGCTGACCGAAACGCAGCTGGATGTGCTGCAGTGGGACAGCATTCCCGACGACGCCGTCGCCAGGAGCTTCGGATTCAAGGCGTCGCGCCGCGCCGCGGATCGCATGCGCCGCCGCCTGCGGGCAGGTCGGGTGCGGGTCCGCGTGAACATCGTATCGACGTTTTACGATCGTCCCGACCGCACGCTGGTCGCCGAAATCCGCGGCCGGTCGCGGCCAGAGGAGCGGATCGTGCTGGTCGCCCACGTGCAGGAGCCTGGCGCGAACGACAACGCCAGCGGCTGCGGAACGCTGCTGGCGATCGCCGCCGCGCTCCGGCGGGCAATCGCGGATGGCGTCCTGCCGCCTCCCGAGCGCACGCTGACGTTCCTTTGGCTCGACGAGAGCCGCGGCAGCGACGCCTGGCTGGCGGCGCATTCCGGCGCAGCCGTCCAGTATATGTTCGCGCTCGACATGACCGGTGAGGACATCACCAAAACGGGGGGGACCTTCCTCATCGAAAAGCAGGCAGACCCGTCGGCGGTATGGACCCGGCCTTCGGACCCGCACACCGAGTGGAGCCAGGGGCCGGCCGGCACCGCCGCGTCGACGCTGCAGGGCAGCCTGCTCAACGATCTCTACCTGGCGATCTGCCGGCGTCGCGGCCGCGACGTCCGCTGGGAAGTCCGGACCAATCCC
>JAYTEJ010000419.1:0-19938 GCA_043735365.1 Acidobacteriota bacterium | reverse complement strand
CCGCCGCCGCCACCAGCACCCCCGCCACTGCCGTTGCCCTCAGCGCTCCGCGCATGTTCCGCCTTTCCCCCGCATCGGGTCAGTCATGTTGACGCCAGGCCGTCTGATTCTACAGGTCAACGCCCGCGGCGCACGCGCTCGCCGTCAGCGCGCCGGTGCGAACGTCGCCGGCTCGATCCTGCGCAGCACCAGGAAGACGCTCAGCATCGCCAGGAACGGCAGCAGCCCGGCGCCCACGAAGACCGGCGTCCACCCGTATTTGTCGACGATCATCCCGGTATACAGCACCGCCAGCAGCGCCGCGCCGTTGTCCCCAAACCCGGCCAGGCCGTTGACCCGCCCGGCCAGCTGCTGCGGGACGACGTCCCCGACCGTGCCGATGTAGGTCGCCGACACCCACTGGTTGCCGAACAGCGCCAGGCCCATCAGCACCACGGCCAGATAGTCGTTGCCGACGAACGGCATCGTCATGCTGAGCGCCCCGAGCGTGAACGCACAGGTGAAGGCGATCTTCCGGCCGCGATCGACCGACCCGGTCGCCTTGACCAGTCGATCGGTGATCAGACCGCCGACGACGTTGCCGCTCATGCCGATCAGGTTGGGGACGGAGGCGAAGAAGCCGACCGCGAGGAACGACATGCCGCGGCCGGTCCGGAGATAGAGCGGCAGCCAGGTCCAGTAGAAGGTGGTAATCGGACCGGTGAAGACGCGGATCAGAAACAGCCCCAGCACCTTGTGGTTCCGCACCAGCTGCCCGAGCGTGATCGCCGGGCCGGGCCCGGCGGAGGCGCCGGCCGGCTTGATGGCGACGGCGGCCATCCGCTCCTTGTCCGGAAACAGCGCCAGCCACGGCAGCAGCCAGAACAGGCCGACGAGCGACGGAATGACGAAGGCCATCCGCCAGCCGAAGGTGCTCGCCAGGAACACCACGATCGGCGGTGCGATCACCGATCCGAACTGCGCCCCGGCGTTGAACAGGCCGCCGGCGCGGGACCGGGTCGCGGACGGGAACAACCCGGCGACCGCCTTGATCCCGGCGGTGTAGTTACCGCACTGGCTGAGGCCCATGAGGAAGCGGATGGCAATGAACCCGGCGAGCGTGCTGATGCCGAGCACCGCCGCCATGCCGCCGACGAAGGCGTGGGCGGCGCTCAGCAGCGACCAGACCACGAAGATCAGGGCCAGCCCGGTGCGGGCACCGACGCGGTCCATGAACGCGCCGGCCGGTACCTGGCCGCACATCATGCCGAGGTTGAAGAAGACGGCAATGTAGCCGTACTGGGCGTTGCTCCAGTGGAACTCCGAGCGCAGCTCGGAGGCCAGCACCGAGAGTACCTGCCGATCGAGCAGGTTGATGGCAATCGAGGCCGAGAGCAGTCCGACGATGGTCCATCGCGTCTTCGGGGAGAGTCCGGGGCCGGCGGACGACACGCTCATGCTGGGTCTGCTCCTCGCTCCACTGCTGTCCACTGGCGTGTTGCCGCCGAGCGCTGCACCGCGTCGAGCGCCTGCTGGACCGCGAGCGCGTCGGCGAAGTCCGGGTGGAACGGCTCGCCTTTCGCGTGCGCGATCAGGAACTCCGCCAGCGTCGCGATGAAGGTGTGCTCGTAGCCGATGATGTGCCCTGGCCGCCAGAAGTGGCCGAAGAGGGGATGCTTCATGTCGGTGACGAGAATGTCTCTCGGCCCCTGCTCCACCGACGGGATGGTGACGTCGGTGAACTCGAGATGATTGAGGCGTTCGAGGTTGAAGCGCAGCATCCCGCCGGAACCGTGGATCTCGAAGCGGTTTTGGTTCTTGCAGCCGATGCCGAAGCGCGTCGACTCGAAGGTGCCGGCGCTGCCGTTCTCGAACATCACCAGCGCCATCACCGCGTCGTCCACGGCGCGGCCGGGCGCGAGTGTGCGCGCCCTGGCGACGGTTTCGGTGATCGGTCCGTTGAGATAGAGGGCAGTATCGAGCGTGTGGGTGAGCAGGTCGTCGCCGACTCCCGAGCCGGCCAGCGCCGGATCCATCTTCCAGGTCGCGGGGCGCGACGTGTCGGCCCCCCACTGCTGCTTGTAGGCGGCGTTGTAGTGGAAGATCGTGCCCAGGCGGCCCTCGGCGATGAGCTGTTTCGCGTAGGCGATGGCGGGGACCCTCCGGTAGTTGAACCAGACCAGCGTCGGCACCCGCCGGGCGGCCTGGGCCATCGCCTGCGCCTCCGCAACCGAGAGCGCCAGCGGCTTCTCGCAGAAGACCATCTTCCCCGCCTCGGCGGCAGCGATGGCGGCGGGCGCGTGGAGATGATTCGGCAGCGCGATGTCGACGGCGTCGATGTCGGGGCGATCGATGGCCGTGCGCCAGTCGGTCGAAGTCTCTTCCCAGCCCCAGCGCGCCGCCATCGCCGTCAGCGACGGCTGGTCGCGGCCGCAGAGCAGCGTCCGGCGAATGCGGTACGGCAGGTCGAAAAAATGCGGCGCCTGGCAATAGGCGTTCGAATGGGCCTTGCCCATGAAGCCCTGGCCGAGGAGTGCGACGCGGATCTCGTGCATCAAAAGAGCTTCCAGCTCCCGGCTTCCAGCTCCCAGCTTCCAGCTCGAGCGCCGGCAGCTGTTAAACCACCTTGCTCTTCCGGCCGGCCTCGTCCCAGCCCAGGGGCTTGCCCTGCTGGAGGGACTCGAGCGCGAGGAGGCACGGCAGCGCGGCGTGGTAGCCGATTTCCATGTCGGCGTTGGGCTTCTGCCTCGACTTGATGCAGTCGAGGAAGTTGCGCGTGTGGGCGTCGAGCGGATAATCCTCCTCGACCCCGCCGCGCGGGTTGACGTACATCTTCGCCTCGACCGGCGGCAGATTGGCGTTGGCACCGCCCCCTCGGTTGCCGCGGCCGCCCTGGCCTCCCGGCCCGCCAGCCCCCGGCGCGCCCGGCGCGATGGCGGCGCCGCCCGCCCCAAGCGTGACGCCGCCGGCGGTCGGCGGCGGCGGTGGCCCCTTCTTGCGGATGATGTGCGGCACCACCGGCCGAACCGCCCAGCCCTGCCGGTTCACCTGCAGCGAGCCGCGGTTGCCGACGAAGAACACGCCCCAGTTCTCGATGCCGTCCGCCATGTAGACCTCGCCATTGGCGAAGGTCAGGATGAAGTTGTCGTAGAGCCAGGAGATGGAGAAGGTGTCGGGCACCTGTTCGCGGTCCGCGTTCGGCACCGCCAGGAAGGCGCCGTTGGCGGTCGTCCTGAGCGGCACCTTGTGGTCGGCGTTCATGAACCAGTGGGCGACATCGACGTGGTGCGCGCCCCAGTCGGCGACCAGGCCGCCGCCGTAGTCGTACCAGGCGCGGAAACCCAGGCGCGACGGCTTGAACGGCTTGCGCGGCGCCGGGCCCTGGAAACCCTCCCAGTCGAGACCCGCCGGCACCGGCGCTTCGGGCTCCTGCGGCCGGGCATACGAGCCGGGCTGTACGATCACCACATGGGTGATGGTGCCGAGCGAGCCGCCGTCGAGAAACTTCTTGGCCTCGATGAAGTGGTCCCAGCTGCGCTGGTGGGTGCCGACCTGGACCACCTGCTTGCCCTTCTTGTAGGCGTCGAGCATCGCGTTGATGCGCGGCACGGTATTCGAGGCCGGCTTCTCGACGTAGACGTCCTTCCCGGCCGAAATCGCATCCACCAGCTGCTGGCTGTGCCAGTGATCGGGCGTGGCGATGAGGACGGCATCGATGTCCTTGCGGTCGAGGATGCGGCGGTAGTCACCCTCGACCTTGAGGCTGAAAGTCTGGCGCGCCGGCGTCATCCACTGATCCAGCTTGGCCTTGTTCACTTCCGCGGCGGTCAGGAACTGGCAGTCCTTCTGGCGCACCAGCGAGTCGAACACCCGCCCGCCTCGGTTGCCGGTGCCGATGATGCCCATCCGGACCCGATCGTTCGCCCCCTGGATACCCGCGCCGAACAGCGGCTTCGCCGCCGCCGCCGTCAGGGCCGCGGCCGAAATCTGCAAGAATTTACGCCTGCTTTCCATCGAATCTCTCCTCGTTGCGAGCGTCTGCCGGGGTGTGCACGGTAGGACAGCCTGCGGGCGGTTGTTCGCGGTGCCGTAGGCTACACCGTATCGAATCCACACGCAATGAAATGGCGTGCCGCGCTTACATACGTCCGGCGCCGGAAACTGTTTACCATGCCTCGGGAGCGGCCTTCGAATGGTTGTGCCGCCGGCCCTGTTTCGGGAGTAGAATCGGCCATCTTTCGAAGGAGGACTCGTGATGCGTGCGACGACTGTTTGCGTGTGGATGTCGGTAATGGCCCTCGCCGTGAACGCCGCGGCACAAACCCCCGCCGCCGGCGCAAAGGCACCGGCCAGGGCGTCGGTGAGCGCCACGCTCAAGCAGAACTGGGACTCGATGAAGGTCAACCTCCGCGAGTCCGCGACGATGATGGACGAGGCCAGTTACGCCTTCAAACCGGTGGATACCGTGCGCAGCTACGGGCAGATCCTCGCGCACGTCGCCGGCGCCAGCTACGTCTTCTGCGCCGCCACCAAGGGGGAGAAGTCGCCGTTCGAAGAGGACCATTTCGAGAAGAGCGTTATCGGCAAGGCGGCCATCGTCAAGGCTGTCAACGACGGCATCGCCTACTGTGACGCCGCCTACGATGCCCTCACCGACGCGACAGGGGCCGAATCGGTCGACCTCCCGTTCGGCATGGGCAAGGGCTCGCGGTCGTTCCCGCTGGTGCTCAACTACGGGCACTATGCCGAACACTACGGCAACCTGGTGACCTACCTCCGGATCAAAGGATTGGTGCCGCCCTCGTCGCGGCAGCGTTAGCTTCGCCACCATCGCTCCCCAGAGGGGAGATTACCGGGAGGATCACCGTTGCACGCCGGAACGCGCGCAGCCTGGACCTGCGCCGCGATCATTGCGGCGCTGTGTATGACGCGGGAAGCCAGGACGGATAACTCCGCCCGGGCCACCCGCCCGCCGCGGCTTCAGGATACCGGTCTGTACTCGGACTGGGACACCCGCACCATCGCCCCCGCCAATCTCCATTTCTCGCCGCAGTACCCGCTCTGGTCTGACGGCGCCGTCAAGTCGCGCTGGCTCTACATCCCCCGCGGCCGCTTCATCGACGCCTCGAACCCTGACGTCTGGCAGTTCCCGGTCGGCACCCGGCTCTGGAAGGAGTTCCGCTTCGGCCGCCGCGTTGAAACGCGATTCATCGAGCGCACCAGGGCCGGCTGGCAGTTTGCCAGCTACCTCTGGAATGACGACGAGACCGAGGCGGTGCTGGCGCCAGCGGAAGGGGTCCGCCAGAGCGTGCCGATCGCCGACGGCATCCGGCACGCGATTCCGTCGCAGTCTGACTGCCGCGCCTGCCACATGGCGGGACCGGTCCGGGTGCTGGGCGTGACCGCGCTCCAGCTCTCGCCGGATCGCGATCCCAATGCGCCCCATGCCGAAGCGGCACAGCCCGGCGACGTCGATCTGCCCGCCCTGGTGGCGCGCCGGCTGGTGCGCGGGCTGCCCAGCGCGCTGCTCTCGAGCCCGCCGCGGGTCACAGCCGCGACCCCCACGGCACGGGCCGCGATCGGCTACCTCCACGCCAACTGCGGCGGCTGCCATACCGACGCCGGCGAGCTCAGCTCGCTGGCCTTCGCGCTCACCTATCGGCTCGGAGAGCCCGAGGACAAGCGGCCGGCCGTGCTGCTGACCGCCGTCGGCCGGCCCAGCCGCTTCAAGGTTCCCGACGCCGAGGACATCGTCGAGCGCGTCTGCGCCGGGCGCCCGGAGAAAAGCGTGGTGCTGGCGCGGATGGCGTCGCGCAATCCGCTGCTCCAGATGCCGCCGCTCGGCAGCCGCGTCGTCGATACCGACGCGGTGGCGCTCGTACGACGATGGATTGCCGAGGATCTGACGCCGGTACCTCCGGCGCCCGCTAACAGGTAACGACAGAAGGAGGATGGTGCATGCGACGGAATTGGACAGGGATGAGTGTGATGACCGCGGCCGCCGTGCTGGTGGCAGGCGGCGCCGGGCTGACAGCCGCGCCGCAGGCGCAGAAACCGGGGCAGGCCCAGGTCGCGGCGGCCCCCGCCGCGGCACACATGGCCAAGCCGAGCCCGGCGGCCGTGGCGCGCGGTAAATATCTGGTGACGGCGACCGGCTGCGACGACTGCCATACGCCGTGGAAAATGGGGGCCAATGGCCCTGAGCCCGACATGACGCTGATGCTGTCTGGCCACCCGGCGAGCCTGCAGATGCCGCCAGCCCCGGCGTCGAGCGGGCCGTGGATGGCCTCCATCTCCGCCTCGAGAACGGCATTTGCGGGACCCTGGGGCGTCAGTTACACGCGCAACCTCACCCCGGATCCGGAGACCGGGCTCGGCCAGTGGACCGAGCAGCAGTTCATCGACACCATCCGCACCGGGCGAGAACAGGGCCGCGGCCGGGAGCTGCTTCCGCCGATGCCCTGGCCGGCGTTCAAGAATTTCAGCGACGCCGATCTCAAGGCCATCTTCGCCTACCTGCGGTCGATTCCGGCGATCAAGAACAAGGTGCCGGACCCGGTCATCGCGGCTCCCCCGAAGTAGTTTCCGCCGCGGTACAAAAAAGGGGGCAGGGTTTCATCCCTGCCCCTTTTCGTCGTTCAGGCCGGCCCGATGTCAGAACTGGAAGCGGACCGCACCTACACGTTGCGCAGCGGCTGCGCGCGCGTCCCGACACCCTCCCGACGCTGTTGTCCTGCGGCCCGGTCCACCGGCGGGGACCGTTTCGACGAGCTCTTGCCGGCCACGAGAAAAACAAAACGGGTGGCGAGTCTCCTCGCCACCCGTTTCTGAGAACACCGCGAACGTTCAGGCTTTTAGAACTGGAAGCGGACCTGGGCCTGGATCGTCCGGTTGTAGTTGCCGACATTCACGCCGCCGTCCGGCGAACGGTTCAGCGCCGCCGTTGCGGCCCCGAAGCCCGCATTCCGAGGCGTCAGCCTGGCGGGGTCAATCGAGCCGTCCGCTCGGAACTGCGAGTTGCGGACGGTCAGGTCGGTGGGGCTGACGTACTGGACCGTCGTGTTGCGATTCATGATGATGTACGAGTTGAGCGCGTTGAAGGCGTCCAGCCGCAGCTGCAGCTGACGGCCGCCGCCGAGCCTGATGTTGCGCGCCACCGCCAGATCGAGCGTGTGGTCCGGGCAGCCGACCAGGATGTTGCGGCCGGATTCCATGCCCAGGCTGTTGTAGGTCGGACCGGTGACCGAGGCGACGTTGAACTGGTTGTACTGGTTGCTCGAACAGCCCGATCCGGGGTCACCGACATACTTGATCCGCGCCCCGTAATCCGGCGACCCCGTCAGGTTCACGTTGCCGCCGTTGTTCTGGTAGCTGTAGCCGAGGTCGTAGCGATTGCCCGATCCGGCGGTGAACAGCCCCGAGAGCTGCCAGTCGTTGAGGATCAGACCGGCGGCCCGCAAGCCGGCGTTGGGCGTCGGGATGCGCGGCAGCTGCCACACGAAGTTGGCCTTGAGCAGGTGGCGCTGGAGGTTGAGATCCTCGAGCAGCTTCTCGTAAGCGCCCTGGTCGGCGCGGACCGAGACGGTGCCATCGGCCGCGTGCTGCAGGCGCTTCTGCAGGCCGGTGTTGCCCTTGAGCGACAGGCTCAGCACGTAGTTGACGCCAAACGAGAACCCGTCCCGGAACCGCCGGTTGAGGGCAGTCTGGATCGAGTGGTAGGTGTCGTAGAACTCGGTGGTGTTCTGGTTGATGTTGCTCAGGCCGCGATAGGGCCGCAGCAGGTTGGCGGTGTAGGCGGTCGCGCCCGGTACCGCGCTTGCTGCCTTGGTCTGATCCTGGTACTGCGGGAGGTAGGCGGTCCCGAAATCGACCGCGTTCTGGTTGACTGTCGTGCCCCCCTGAAGGCTGCCGAGCCGATCGTAGCCGTGGTTGCCGACGTACGAGACGTCGAGCGAAGATACCCACGGCAGCGCCATCTGGACGCCGGTCTGCCACTGCGCAGACGCCGGCACCTTGGCGTTGTACTGGAACGTCACCATCGCGGGCACGGGCTGGGTGCTGAGGCCGGCGCCGAGCGTCTGCAGCATGCCGTTGCGCAGATCCTGCGACGTCGCAATCGGCGGATTACCCGGGATCGAAAAGACCGTGTTGCCGTCGGGGCGGTCGTAGAAGATTCCGCCGCCGGCGCGGACCACGATGCGCTGGGTGCCGGTGAGGTCATACGCCGCGCCGAACCGCGGACCGACGACCAGCTTCGGCCAGGTGTAGCCGGTCTTGGCGATGCCGTCCCCTGCGCGGACGATCCCGTTCAGCGGATTACCGGAGCCAGGGATTGGCGTCGCGATCGCCGCCTGGGTGTTCGACGCGCCCGGCGCCGTCAGGATCTGTCCGTTCCGCGGGTCCATTGCGTTCAGCGTGTTCCCGGAGCACGTCGCCGCGCCGTTGCTGCAGCCAGGCACGTAGAGCAGCGGGGCCGCCGACAGCGTCCACTGTTCCGGGAAGAAGTTCGACATCTGCTGGAACTGGTCGTACTGCGGCTGCTGGTGGGTGAAGCGGATGCCGTAGTCCAGGGTCAACCGGTTGGTGACCTTCCAGTTGTCCTGGGCGTAGGCCTCGGTGTTGTTGTAAAGCATGCTTCCCTCGATGAACTGGGAAGACTGCAGGTACTGGGTAAAGACGCCGGTCGCGGCGTTGGCGAAGCCGAAGCCGGTGTCGAGGGCGTTGTTGGTGTCGTTGCCAAAGTTGACGAAGCCCTGGAAGGTCAGGTTGGCGACGCCGCCGGCGCCGGTGTTCTGCGCCTTGAAGCTGTGGTTGTTGTAGAAACCGGTCTTCAGCGTGTGCCGGCCCGCCACCTTCGTCAGGCCAATCGCGACGTCCTGGGTGCGGTTGATGTTGAGCCAGCCGGGATAGCGCTGGTTCGGCGGCGCCGCGCCGATGCGGCCGCCCCAGCTGAAGACCGGCGGAAGGTTGAGCTTCTTGCCGTCCCAGAACGCCGGCTTGATGTCCTGCATCGTCTGGTAGGCGTAGTAGCTCGGGTTGACGATGCCGGCGTTGGGATAGAGCAGCGGGAAGTCCGGCAGGCTCTTGAGCCGGTTGGCCGAGTCGTTGACGAGCACGCCCCCTTCGTTGCCGCCGGTCAGCTCGTTGCGGATGAAGCCATAGGTGCCTTCCAGGAACGTCGTCGGGCTGATCGTGTAGTTCGCCGTCACGCCGTAGTTGGTGATGAACGGATACGGGCTCAGCACGTCAGTGAATCCCGGGATCAGTCCCGGCGTCGTCAGGGGCTTCATCCGCTGTCCGGCGTACTTGCCGGTGACGCGGAGCTTGGACGACAGCTGGTAATCGACGCGCAGCGCCGGCTGCTGCACCATCTGCTTGACCTTGGGTGGGTCGATCTGCAAGTTGTAATTCGAATTGGCCGTCTGCGTGCGACTGGGCAGCGGGTATCGGTTCAGGACCGCGAGACCGGTCGAGTAGAGACTGCTCGCGGGAATCCGACCGAGCACGCCGCCATCCGCAAAACACCCGGCGGTGTTGGCGGCGGTACAGGGCAGGGTCGAATTGGGGTCGTGAATGGTGTTGAAGAGCGCACCGTTATTGTCCAGAGTCTGCGAGAAGTCCCCGGCCCGCTCGAGCGCGGTCGGCACGCGCAGGCGGATCGGGTTGCCGCCGTTGATCGGATTGTTGGTCGGGCGGTACTCGTGGCTGTAGAAGAAGAACAGCTTGTTGTTGCCTCCCGGCTTCCCGACTGGGCCGCCGAGTGAATAGCCGAGCGTCTTCGACGTCGATTTCGGCTTCGGATCCCCGTTCTTACTGTTGACCCAGGAATTGGTGTACCAGTCGGAGTTGCCCTGAAGATCGTAGGCTGACCCGCGGAACCGATTCGTGCCGCTCTTCGTCACGGCGGTAATCTGCAGGCCGCTCGAGCGGCCGTATTCGGCCTGGTAGCCCTGCGTTAGAATCTTGACTTCCGCGATGGACTCGATGTTCAAGGCGAGCATCACACCGTTATTTCCGGTATCCATCGCCGAGATGCCGTCCATCATGATGTTGTTCTGGCCGACGCCGCCGATGCGGGTGCCGCCAGCTGAGGCGCCGAGCTGCGTGACGCCAGGGGTCAGCGAGGTCAGGCTGGTGAAGTTGCTGTGCTGGATCGGCAGGTTCTCGACCTGTTCGGTGGAGACCGCGAACGACCGCTCGCCGCTCTGCGCCTGGACCAGCGCCGCCTCAGCCTTGACGTTGACGGTCTCGGCCGCGCCGCCGACCTCGAGCGTCAGGGCTGGCACCGCGACGCGGTCGCCGCCGCTGACCTTGATGCCGGTGCGATTGATGGTCTTGAAGCCTTCCATCGTGACTTCAACCGTATAGGTGTCAGCCGTCACGTTGGCAAGGACGTAGTCCCCCTGCGCATTTGTGACCACCGGGGCCGACCGCGTGCCGCGTCCTTCGCTGACCAGCACGATTGTTGCGCCAGGGACGACGCCGCCCTGGGAATCCTTCACCGTACCGGCCACCGTGCCGGTCGTAATCTGCGCGGCGGCCGGAGCCACCGCCGAGCCGAGCGCGAGGACCACGAACAGAACTACCCGCTCGAACCACTTCGTCATGAACGGCACCTCGAAAATCGAACTGAAATGTCAGGGAACGACGGGTCGGATGCTACCCGGCCGGGGGGGCGGCGCGCAATGGCTAATCAGCCGTTTCGCAAATGCGAACAGGTATCGTGAAATTGACTGAAATTTTGCTGTTGGTTTGGTGCAGAGTATCGCAATGCGAAACTCTCAAACGGGGTGCAGCGAACACCGCGGGCCAAGAGGCGCAGGCGGCTCCCCACTTGAGACGCCGTCCGGGAGGAAAAGGGCGGGCCGCGGCGGCGCGCCAGCGGCAAGGTGGGCGTCGAGGGGAGAACCTTACGCCTCCCGCCGATACGCAGCGGCGAGAATCGAGACCGGGTGCAGCACCGGCGCGGCGTTGCCCGCCGCCCGCAGGCCGCGGGCCATCTGCAACTGGCAGCCGGGATTGGCGGTGGCGACCACCGCCGCGCCGGCGGCGGCCAGATGCCCGACCTTGCGCGCCAGCAGCAGGTCCGCCTGCTGCGGCTGGGTGATCGCATAGACCCCGGCAGCGCCGCAGCACCAGGTGGACTCCGCCAGCGGCGTCAGCGTCACGCCCGGCACCGCCGCCAGCAGCGCGCGCGGCTCGCGCGCCACCTTCTGGCCGTGCACCAGGTGGCAGGAGTCGTGGTACGCGACCGTGACTGGCGCCGCGAACGGGGCGGCGCCCGGCGGCCGGCAGCCAATCCGGTCGAGCCACTCGTGGATATCGCGCAGCTTCGCATCCCACGCCCGGGCGCGGTCGCGGTACGCGGGATCCTCGGCCAGCAATGCGCCGTAGCGGCGCAGGTGAGAGCCGCAGCCGCCGGCGTTGCTGATGATGGCGTCGTAGTCGTCCGGCGGAAACTGATCGATCTGCCGCCGCGCCAGCGTCCGCGCCCCGGCCAGGTCGCCGTTGTGGGCGTGCAGCGATCCGCAGCACGGCTGCAGCGCCGGCGTGTGGACGCGGCAGCCGTTGGCGAGGAGCACGTCGGCGGTGTCGCGGTTGACGTTTGCAAACACCAGGTCCTGGACGCAGCCGGTGAGCAGCGCCACCCGGTAGCGCGGCGCTCCCGCTGGCGCCTCGACCGCGGCGATGATCGCGTTCGAGAAGGCGTCCCCGATGCGCGGCGCCTGTGGCTCCAGGCGGCGCAGATCCGCGGGCAGCAGCCGCAGCAGGCCGCTGCGGCGGACGACGTACTCGAGGCCGCTCTGCTGATAGAGGCGCAGCAGCCGCCCGGCGAAACGCAGCGCCCGCGGCCGCATGAACAGGAACCCCAGCGTCAGCCCGCGCCACCAGCGGCGCTCCGCGCCCGGCTGGGCGCCGGCGCGCTCGATGTCGCTGCGCGCGGTCTCGAACAGCTCCGCGTAGTTGACGCCCGCCGGGCAGGCGGTCTGGCAGGCCAGGCAGCCCAGGCAGTAGCTCATCTCGTCGCCGAACTCACGGGTGACGGCCATCTCGCCGTCGGCAATCGCCCGCATCAGCGCGATCCGCCCGCGCGGGCTGTTGCGCTCCCGCTTGGTGGTGTCGTAGGTCGGACAGGCGGGCAGGCACATGCCGCAGTGCATGCACTGCTGCAGGACGGCGTAGTCGATGGAGGCGAGGGTCGCGGACACTTCAGTCGAAAATCTTCCCGGGGTTGAGCAGGCCGGCGGGATCGAGCGCGCGCTTGACCAGCCGCATCGCCTCGTAGCTGCCCTCCCCCATCTGCTGGCGCAACCACGCCTTCTTGGCCAGCCCGACGCCGTGCTCGCCGGTGATGGTGCCGTTCAGCTCGAGCGTCTTGCGCGCGATCAAATCGAGCGCCTGGTGGACGCTGGCCATCTCCGCCGCGTCGCGCTCGTCGGTGAGGAAGGTGGGGTGCAGATTGCCGTCCCCCATGTGGCCGAAGGTGCCGACCTGCAGGTTCGCGGCGCGCGCGGTCGCGGCGATGAAGGTCACCATCTCGGCCAGGGCGCTGCGCGGCACGGTGAAGTCTTCGAGGATGGTGGTCGGCCGCCGCCGCGCCAGCGCCGAGAAGGCGTTGCGCCGCGCCGAGGCCAGCGCCACCGCCTCTTCCTGACTGCGCGCCGCCCGCACTTCCCGGGCGCCGCACTCGAGCGCAATCGCGGTCATCCGCTCCGCCTCGTCCGCCACCGCCGCCGGATGCCCGTCGGTCTCCATCAGCAGCACCGCCTCGCAGTCGGTCGGCAGCCCGACATGCGCGAACTCCTCCACGCACATCGTCGTCATGCGATCCAGGAACTCGAGGGTGCAGGGAATGATGCGCGCGGCGATGATCGCCGATACCGTCCCGGCGGCGTCCTCGATCCGATCGAAGAGCGCCAGCATGGTCCGTCGCGCCGGCGGCCGGGGCACGAGCCGGAGCAAGACCTCGGTGATGATCCCCAGCGTGCCCTCAGAACCGATGAAAAGATCCTTCATCGAATAGCCGGCGACGTCCTTGACGCAGGGGCTGCCGAAACGCGCCACCGTGCCGTCGGCGAGAACCACCTCGAGCGCCATGACGTAGTCGCGCGTCACCCCGTACTTGAGCCCGCGCAGCCCGCCGGAGTTTTCGGCGACGTTGCCGCCGATGGTGCTGACGCGCATCGAGCCGGGATCGGGGGGATAGAACAGCCCATGCCGCGCCGCGGCGTCGTCGATCGCCAGCGTCACCACACCGGGCTGCGCCCTCAGCGTCAGGTTGCGTGGATCGAGATCGAGGATGGCGTCCATCTGCGTCAGGCAGAGCACCAGGCTGTCGGCGCCCGGAACGCTGCCGCCGCTGAGACCGGTGCCGGCGCCGCGGGTGACGATGGGCAGCGATTGCGCGGCAGCAAAGCGCACGCACCGCGCCACCTCGTCGGTCGAGCGCGGAAAGACGACCGCCCCCGGCGACTGGCGCAGCGCCGCGGTGCCGTCGAAGCCGTAGGGAATGACGTCCTCAGGCCTGGTGAGCACGGACTGCGCCCCGAGAATTCCGACCAGGCCGTCCGTAATCGCCGCCGGCAGGGACATCGTGGAATTGTAGTCCAGCCGGGAGCTGCGAGATGAGAGCCGAGCGCGGATGGCTGTAAGCTCGGAGCTGTCACCGGAGCACCACACTGAAGACGTCGTCCCTTGCCGTCCTCCTCTTCTCGGTCTCCGGCCTGCTCGTCGGCAGCACGGCGGCCCCTGCGCAGACGCCGCCGGCGGCCGCGGCGGCCGGCTCTCTCGACGCGCGGATGGCCCGCGTCCAGGCGGCGCTCGCCGCGGACAGCGGCCGTCCCGCAGACATCATCCGCGAGCTCACGGCCATCCTCGCCATCGATCCAAAGCGCGCCGACGCGCACCTGCTTCTCGGCATGGCCTACCGGATGACGGGATCGGCAGAAATGAACGGCGAGGCGCGGGCCGAACTGGTCCAGGCGCTGGACCTCGATCCGGATCTCGTCCCCGCCCGCTTCCTCCTCGCGCAGCTCTATCTCGATCTCGGCCGTCCTGCGGGCGCGCGCGACACCTTGACGGCCGGGCTCGCACAACACTCGGGACAGCCGCAGATGGCGACGCTCCTCGCGGAAGCCGAGCGGCAGCTGGGCCATCCCGAGCGCGCGATCGAACTCGCCCGCCAGGCGCTGCAGGCGGACCCGTCGCTGCTGCAGGCCCGCTACTACCTCGCGCTCGCGCTCGTCGATGCCGGGCGCCGCGATGAAGCCATTCGGGAGCTGGAAGAGGTGGCCGCTGCCGGCGGCAATCCCGCCGACACCAACCTGGCCCTCGGCAACGCCTATCTCGACGCCGGCCGTCTCGAGGCGGCGACCAGTGCCCTCGGCAAGGCGGTTGCCGCGGACCCGGCGCGCGCCGACAGCCACCTCGCCCTGGCCCGCGCCTACCGCCTGCGCCGTCTCCCCGACAGGGCGCGCGCCCAGCTCGCACTGGCCAGGCCGGCGGTTGAGGTCGTCAGCGTCGCCGACCATCCACTTGCGCCGGTGTTCTACATGGAGCTCGGGCTGCTCGACCTGCAGCAGGGCCGGATGACGACCGCGGCCGGCGCGTTCCAGAAAGTTCTCGAGATCGATCCTGGAAACGAGGCGGCGGCGCGGCACCTGGAGGAGGCGCGCCGGCGGCTCCGCGCCGGCAGCCGCACTCCGGATGGAAGGCGACGTTGATGCCGCTACACCGGGCCCTGCTGCTGGCGCTGCTGTTGTTGCCGGCGCTCGCGCCCTCCCAGCCGGCACCGCGTGCCGCCGCCGCCGCTCCAGGGCCGCTGTTCACGGACGTCACCGCCGCGGCCCACATCGACTTCATCCATCAGTCCGGCGCCTCACCGGACAAGTTCATGGTCGAGACCTTCGGCTCGGGTGTCGCCTGGCTCGACGCCGACGGCGATGGCTTCATGGATCTCTATTTCGTCAACGGCGCCCCCGGCGCGCCGAACGCCTTCTACCACAACAATCGCAACGGCACCTTCACCGACGTCACCACCGAGGCCGGCGTCGCCGCTGCCGGCGGCCGCGCCTACAAGACCGGCGTCGCGGTTGCGGACTACGACGGCGACGGCCGTCCGGACCTCTATGTCACCGCCTTCGGCCCGAACCTGCTCTTTCACAACAACGGCGACGGCACCTTCACCGACGTCACCGCCGCGGCGGGCGTCGCCGGCGGTGCTCACGAGTGGAGCACCAGCAGCGGCTTCTTCGACTTCGATGGCGACGGCGATCTCGACCTCTTCGTCGCCAATTATGTCGATTACAACATCGCCGACAATCCCTACTGCGGCCTCCGCAAGGAGGGCTACCGCATGTACTGCAATCCGACGCCGTTTGACGGCACGCCCGACCGCCTCTTTCGCAACAACGGCGACGGCACCTTCACCGACGTCTCGCGCCAGGCCGGCATCGCCAACCCCGCCGGCAAGGGGCTCGGGATCGCGTTCTGCGACATCGATCGGGACGGCGACACCGACGTCTACGTCGCTAACGATCTGGTCCGCAATTTCCTCTATCGCAACAACGGCGACGGCACGTTCACCGACATCGCCTATGCCGCGGGGGTAGGCTTCGACAGCAACGGCAAACCTCAGGCCGGCATGGGGGTGGACTGCGCCGACCTCGATGGCAACGGCTTCCCGGACATCTTCGTCACCAACTTCGCCGACGAGCTCAACGCGCTCTACCTCAACCGCGGCGACGGCACCTTCGACGACGCCTCGGCGATGCCCGGCCTCAAGTCGGGCTACCCGGCGCTGGGCTTCGGCACCAAACTCTTCGACGCCGACAACGACGGCGACCTCGACATCTACGTCACCAACGGGCATGTGATCGACAACATCCAGCTCTATCGCCCGGGTTTCTCGCACGCCCAGCGGGACCTGCTCTACCAGAACACCGGCGGCACCTTCCGCGACATCACCGACTTGGCAGGCACGGCCCTTCGCACGCCGCGGGTCGGGCGCGGCCTGGCAGTCGCCGACTTCGATAACGACGGCGACCTCGATGTCGTGATTTCCAGTCTCGGCGAGCGGCCGGTGCTGCTGCGCAACGACACCGCTCCGCGGCGGAACTGGCTCGAGATCAAGGCCGAAGGAAAGGGAAAGAACACCGCCGGGCTAGGCGCGACGGTGCGGCTGCGCACCACGGCGGGAGTGCAGACGAGGGAAATCAACAACGTCGCCAGCTACCTGAGCGCCAGCGACGTCCGCCTGCACTTCGGCCTGGCGGACGCGCCGACAGCCGCGAGGATCGAGATCACCTGGCCGCGGGGCGCCACCCAGGTCCTGACTGACATCCCCGCCAACCAGCTGCTGGTCGTCCGCGAGCCCTGATCGCCGGCGGTGCTATTCCGCGACCACGGTCTGCTGCTGCTCGCCGAGCCCGTGCACGCCGAGCCGCATGACATTGCCGGCGCGCAGGTAAACCGGCGGCTTCTGTCCGAGACCGACGCCTGGGGGCGTGCCGGTGGAAATGATGTCCCCCGGCTGCAGGCTCATGAAGCGGCTCAGATAGCTGACCAGGTAAGGCACGCCGAAGACCAGCGTCCGCGTCGACCCGTTCTGGTAGCGATGGCCATCGACCTCGAGCCACAGGTCGAGGGCGCCGCAGTCGGCCACTTCGTCGCGGGTGACCAGCCATGGACCGATCGGACCGAAGGTGTCGGCGCTCTTGCCCTTGACCCACTGGCCGGTCCCCTCGAGCTGAAACGCCCGCTCCGAGAGATCGTTGACGACGCAGTAGCCGGCCACGTAGGAGAGGGCATCCGCCTCCTCCACGTATTTCGCCGGCTTGCCGATCACCACGCCGAGCTCGACTTCCCAGTCGCTCTTCTCCGAGCCGCGCGGCAGCACCACGGCGTCGTTCGGTCCGGCGATCGCCGAGGTCGCCTTCATGAACACGATCGGCTCCTTCGGGACCGCCATGCCGGACTCGGCGGCGTGATCCGAGTAGTTCAGCCCGATGCAGATGAACTTGCCCACCCGGCCGACGCAGGGGCCGAGGCGGGGGGATCCCGGGACGCGCGGCAGCGTCGCTGGATCGATCGCGCGCAGCCGCGCGAGCGACTCCGGCAGCAGCGCGTCGCCGGCGATGTCCGGGACGACGCCCGAGAGGTCGCGCAGCATCCCGCCGCTGTCGAGCAGGCCGGGCGCTTCGTGGCCAGGGGATCCGTATCGGAGGAGTTTCATTTTCTAGCTCTCAGCTTCCAGGCTTCCGGCTTCCAGCTCTGTCGTTCCACGGCTGCGTCGGAGCCCAGCTTCGTTCTGGCTGGGAGCTGGCAGCTGGAGGCTGGAAGCCATGTCAATGCGACTCGCGCGGGACCGCGTGTCCGCGGCAGCCGACGAGAAAGTCGAGATCGGCGCCGCGGTCCGCCTGCTGGACGTGATCGATGTAGAGGCGGGCGTAGCCGCCGGGGGGCAGCGGCGGCTCCGGACTCTTCCAGGCCCGGCGCCGCGTCGCCAGCTCCTCGTCGCTGACGTCGAGGTGCAGTCGCCGCGCCTCGACGTCGAGCTCGATCATGTCGCCATCCTGGACGATTGCGAGCGGCCCGCCGGCGGCCGCCTCTGGCGAGACGTGCAGGATGGCGGTGCCGTAGGCGGTCCCGCTCATGCGCGCATCGGAGATCCGCACCATGTCGGTGACCCCGGTCCTGAGCACTTTCGGCGGCAGGCCCATGTTCCCGACCTCGGCCATCCCCGGGTAGCCTTTCGGCCCGCAGCCCTTCAACACCAGCACGCAGTCGGCGTCGACATCGAGATCGGGATCCCCGATCCGCGACTTGTAGTGCTCGATGCTCTCGAAGACCACCGCCCGCCCGCGGTGGCGCATCAGCCGCGGCGACGCCGCCGACGGTTTCAGCACCGCGCCCGAGGGGGCGAGATTGCCGCGCAGCACGACAATGCCGCCATGGGAGGCCAGCGGCCTGTCGATCGGCCGGATCACTTCGGCGTTCCAGTTCGGCGCGCTCTCGCTGTTCTCCCACAGCGTCCGGCCGTTGATGGTGACCGCGTCGCGGTGCAGCATCCCCTGCTCGCCGAGCACGCGCAGCACCGCGGGGAGGCCGCCGGCGTAATAGAAGTCCTCCATCATGAAGCGCCCGGACGGCATCAGGTCGACGATCGTCGGCACGTCGCGCCCGAGCGTATCCCAGTCGTCGAGCGTGAAGGGCACGCCGACCCGCCCGGCAATCGCCAGCAGGTGCAGCACCGCATTGGTCGAGCCGCCGACCGCGCCATTGACGCGCACGGCGTTCTCGAAGGCCTGGCGGGTGAGGATGTGCGACATCCGCACGTCCTGCTCGACCAGCTCGACGATCCGCCGTCCGGCGACGTGGGCCTGCGCCAGCCGCCGCGAGTCCACCGCCGGGATGGCGGCATTGCCGGGCAGCGTCAGCCCCAGCGCCTCCACCATCACCGCCATCGTCGAAGCCGTGCCCATGACATTGCAGGTGCCCCAGGAACGCGACATGCACGACTCGGCCTGCATGAACTCGCGCGAGCTCATCGTCCCGGCGCGAACTTCCTCGCTGAAGCGCCAGACGTCCGTCCCCGATCCGATGTCGGTGCCCCGGAACTTGCCGTTCAGCATCGTCCCACCGGAGACGACGATGGCCGGCAGGTCGCAGCTGGCGGCGCCCATGACCAGCGATGGCGTGGTCTTGTCGCAGCCGCAGAGCAGGACGACGCCGTCGATGGGATTACCGCGGATGGACTCTTCGACGTCCATGCTGGCGAGATTGCGGAACAGCATCGCGGTCGGGCGGACGCTGGTCTCGCCGAGCGACATCACCGGGAACTCGAACGGCACGCCGCCCGCTTCCCAGACGCCCCGCTTGACGTGCTCGGCCAGCTCCCGGAAATGACCGTTACACGGCGTCAGCTCCGACCAGGTATTGCAGATGCCGATGATCGGGCGGCCGTCGAACGACCCCTCCGGCAGGCCGCGCCCGACCCAGCTCCGGTGAATGAAGCCGTCCTTGTCGAGCGGCCCGAACCACGCCGACGACCGGTATTTGCGTTTCTCAGACATGTGTCAGAAGGTGCCAAAGTGCGAGAGTGCCATGGTGCGACGGCGCCCTGATTTTTCCCTAGTTCCCCGGCGTCGGCGGGATGCCGCCGCGGCCGCGGGCGGGGCGTTCGGTCATGAGCGTGTCGGCCGAGCGCTTGCCCGCCCAGGCGATGCCGCGCAGCAGCATGCCCTGCACCTGGGGGTTGGCGAAGTTCACGTAGTTGTGCCCCTGCATCCAGACGAACGCCCGGAAAGACTGGCCCGTCGGCGCCCCGGCGAGCGCCGGGCCCATCTGCTTCTCATAGGTCCAGATCTGCGGCACCACCTCGCCGGCGTGGCCGGCCTGCTTCGCGCTCGGCGTGGCGTCGATCGGCGCCGTCGCCAGCACGTGCATCTCGGGAGACTTCGCCCAGGTCATCAGGTAGAAGGCTTCGTCCGTGATCTTGAAGTTGGACATGCCCTGCATGATCGGGTGCGCGGTATCCACAATCGTGTAGTCGACGTTCGCCTCGAGCGTGTAGTTCACCTCGCCGTGCTTCTTGGCGCCGCCCACCAGCGACGCGAAGTCGGCGGGATCCGGCCCGCACAGCGCGTCGTGAATGCTCACCAGCCCGCCGCCCCGGCGGACGTAGGCGTCGAGATTGGCGCGGTCCTCCATGCTCATGTAGCCGGCGTCCCCCTTGAAGATGACGACGACGTCGGAGGCGGCCAGCTCCTTGGCGGAGGGGAAGTGCAGCCCGCCATCGACGATGGCATTGCGCATCATCAGCAGCTTGCTCCAGTCGGCGAGAAACTGCGGATAGTCGTGCTGCCCTTCGCCGTGCGTCTTGAGCCCGGCATAGAGGAACACCCGCAGCGGCGGCGTGGTGAAGGGGCTGGGCTGCGGGCCGCCGCGGCCCTGGCCGGC
>JAYTEJ010000418.1:0-9612 GCA_043735365.1 Acidobacteriota bacterium | reverse complement strand
GACGTGGTGATGTAGTTCTGGTAATCCATCATGTCGACCTTCTGGTCGAGGTCGGGGCCGCCGACCAGGCCGCGCGGGTCGATGGTGTAGATGGTGGCGTTGGCGCGATTGGCCTCGCGCGTCAGCTCGCTGATCTCCGACGCCAGATCGGCGAAGCTGAACTCGTTCCCCTGCCGCATGAAGGGGTTCGTGTCGCTGGCATTAGAGCTGCCGCTGCCGTCGTCGGCCATGCTGCCGCCGCCGTACTGCTGCGCCTGGGCCTGGTCATTCTGCTTGCGGGTCCCGGAGAACGGGTTGAAGTCGTAGCCGTTGCTGACATAGACGAACGCCTTGCGGCGGTTGTGGACCGACTCGAGATTCTTGAGCACGCCGTAGGCGGTGTCGAACGCGACATGGGCCCGGTAGCGGACTTCCGCCGGCCCCTCCGCCCCGAGCGGGGTGTCGAGAATTTCCGATGGCTTGAGCCCGGCGCCGGAAATTTTCTCGATCGCTTCGTCCAGCCGCTTGCGGTCGTAGGTCATGTCGATCGCCAGCGACGACGGGCCGCTGGAGACGATGCCGAAGAGGTCGCCTTCGTGGACGAGCTCCTTCGAGATCTTCTTGAAGAGATCCTTGATGCGGCCGGTGTTGTTGAAGTCGAGGTGCAGGTCGTCGACGAAGATCATCCAGATGCGGCCGGCCGCATCGCTGGTCGGCTTCGAGGGCGGAAGGATGATCCCTTCCATCTGCGGCGCCGCCGGCGGCTTGTCGCCAGAGTCGTTGTAGACGCGGCCGCCGTGCGTCAGCACGAACGACAGCACATCCTGCTTGACGCCGTCCTCGGAGACGTCGAAGTCCTCTTTCTTGAGATCCGCCATGAACTGGCCGGAATCGTCGCGGACGATCACGTCGGTCGTGACCATGTCGAAGGAGCGGCGGATGACGGTGCCCTGCCCGCCTGACGCGGGCCCCTGCAGAGCGGGAGACCCGGAGGCCGGGGGGGCCGTCGACGGCGCCTGGGCGCCGAGCCCGCCGCCAGCAGCGAGCAGCGCCGCCGCCGCGCACGCCGCGAGCGTTCGTGAAGAAGAAACTGTTCGCATATCTCGATTATAGGGTCGGTTACGAGTCTTCGGCCGGGTCAGCCGGTTCGCCGCGATCAACTTCTGAAGGCCCGGGGCCGCGATCCGACGCTGGCGCCTGGCCGTCGGCGCCCTCGTCCGGCGAACCCCGGCGCCGGCGCCTGCGCCGGTGACCGATCACGCCGCGCAGCGCCTCGAAGACGGTTTCATAGCCTTCGAGGCCGGCGGCCACATCGCCGTCGGTGACCCAGGTATCGGGATTAAGACGCGCGGCATCGGCTTTCAGCTCTTCACGCCGGGCCCGGTCGCTGATTTTTTCGGTAATCCGGGCCAGCACCTCGGCGTGCCGGGCGCGCAGCCGCGCCAGCCCCTCGACGCCAAGCCGCGCCGACGCCGCCACAGTGGGCATCTCCCGCGGCGGGCCCGGATCCTCCGCCAGGACGGACGCATCGACCAGCGGTTCGGGCGTCTGACCTGTGGAGACAGCCGCGGGCGCCGGTTCAGGCGACACCTCAGCCGCCGGAGCCGGCGAGATGGAGAGAGATATCGGTGGCGGAGACTCGCGCTGGGGCACGTCGCGGAACCGCGGACGGGCGCGCCGCTCCATTGGCGCCTGCGGCCGGGGCGGCGTGATCTCAGGACCTTTCAGGATGCGCGGCCAGTCGAACTCGATGCCGGGATTGGACGCCTCGATCAGCCGGATCGCATCCTCGTCGAGCGGCGCGCGGCCGACCCGGACCCCCGGCGGCGTGCGGAACCAATAGAGGATGCGCGAATGTGTCCGCCCACGCCGCTTGTCGGCGTGGACGACGAAGGTGTGCTCGTAGCCGGCTTTGTCCCGGCTGAACCGCAGAGACGGCAGGACCTACTTCCCTTTCTGAGCGCGGCCTGCGCTCTTGGGCGCCGCCTTCGCCCGGCTGGGACGCGCGGTCTTCTTCCGGGCCGCGGGCTTGGCGTCACGCCTCGGGGCACGTGCGCGGGCGGGCTTGGCAGCGGCACGGGCGCCGGCGGCCGGCGACGGCCGGCGGCTTTCGGCGGGGGTCGCGCGGTGAACCAGCGTGAAGCGGGTCTGGTCGCCGATCGTATGGAAGCTCCACATTTCGGCGACGTTCACCCCGTTCTCCGCGGCCAGGCGCTTGGCAATATCCACCGACCCGGCAGGCACATACAGGTGAAACGGGGCGCGGGCGCGCCCCAGGTGCGCCCACTGCGCCATCGCTTCGAGATGATTCACCGACTCAGCGGTTTCCACCTCGACCGTCCCCATGAGCTTATGGCCGCGGTCCGTGGCCGTCAGCACCAGGTCGGGAAAGATCTGCACCTGGCCGATCTTGACGGGAACCGTCTGCGCCTCGCCGATGTTCGCGACGACGTCGTGGCGGCGCTTCAGCCGCACCGACAACAGTCGAATGACCCGATCGTGCTCCAGCTGCTCCCGTACGGGCCGCACCAGAGTGGGGCGCACATGACCTCCCGGCCGAAAAACGTGAAAGACGCCCGAAGATAACCGGCAATTGTAGTCTGTTTCAAGCCCGGATGTATAGCCCCGCTTCGCCGGCCTCCGACCCCCTCTTGACGCCGATGTCTTTACACCTCAGAATGATGCGGTGATCGCCCCTGCCGAAAGCGTTCCGGTGGACGCCCCTCCCCGCACGATTCTGATCGTGGACGACGACCGATCGGTCGCCGATACCTTCGCCCGGATGCTCAAGCTCGAGGGCTTCATCGTCGCCAGCGCGCTGTCGGCCGAGGAAGGCCTGCAGCTGGCCGACACGGTGCGCCCGCACGCGATCATCCTCGACATGCGCATGCCGATCACCAACGGATTGCAGTTCCTTCGCCTCGTCCGTTCCAAGCCGCACCTGGTCGAGGTGCCGGTCGCGATTGTCACCGGGGATTACTTCCTGCCGGATCCGATTCAGGCGGAACTGAAGTCCCTCGGCGCATCCATCCGGTTCAAGCCGCTGTGGCTGGAGGATCTCGTCGCGCTCGCCAGGACTCTGGTTTCGGCGTGAACGATCGATTTCTCCGGGCCTGCCGGCGTCAGCCGGTCGATGCCACGCCGGTCTGGTTCATGCGGCAGGCCGGCCGCTACATGGCCGACTACCGGGCGCTCCGCCAGCGCTACACCCTGCTCGAAATCTGCGCCAACCCGGAGCTGGCGGTCGCGGTCACGCTGCAGCCGGTCGAGGTCATCGAGGTAGACGCCGCGATTCTTTTCTCGGATCTGCTGGTGCCGTTCACGCCCATGGGGCTCGACTTCGATTTCATCAAGGGCGAGGGCCCTTCGGTCGAACACCCGATCCGCACGCCTGAAGCCGTCGAGAAGCTCCGCCGCTTCGAGCCGCGCGAAGCGCTGGGGCATGTGCTCGAAACCATCCGCATCCTGCGCCGCGAGCTCGACGGCCGCGTGCCGCTGATCGGTTTCGGGGGCGCCCCCTTCACCATGGCGTCGTATGCCATCGAGGGCTGCCCTTCCACGACCTACGCCCGCACCAAGGCGTTCATGTATTCACAGCCCGCGGCCTGGCATCGGCTCTGCTCGCGCTTCGCCGACATGATGGCCGACTACCTCACCGCGCAGATCGAAGCGGGTGCGCAGGCGCTGCAGATCTTCGACTCGTGGGCCGGCGCGCTGAGCAAAGCCGACTACCGCGAGTTCGCGCTGCCTCACACCTCGCGTATTTTCTCGGCGCTCAAGGCCAAGGGCGTTCCCCTGATTCACTTTGGCGTCGGCACAGCCGCCATCCTCGGCGACATCGTCGACAACGGCGCCGACGTGATCGGCGTGGACTGGCGGCAGCCGATAGACGAGGCCTGGCAAGTGATCGGACCCAACCGCGCCATCCAGGGCAACCTCGATCCGGCCCGGCTACTGGGGCCGATGGACCGCGTCTTCTCGGCGACCGACGACATCCTGCGCCGCGTCGGCGGCCGGCCCGGACATATCTTCAATCTCGGCCACGGTGTGCTGCCGAGCACTCCGCTCGAGTCCGTGCAGGCGCTCGCGCGCCACGTGCACGAGGCGACCCGCACGAGGCCGTAACCTCCCTTCGCAGATGATCATCATCGTCGGCGCCGGCATCACCGGTCTCTCGGCGGCGTTCGAACTGGCGCGGCGGGGGTTGCCGTTCAGAGTGCTGGAAGCCTCGCCGCGCGCGGGGGGTCTGATCCGCACCGAGCACATCGACGGCTACACCATCGAGGCCGGCCCCGAGTCGGTGCTCGCCCAGAAGCCCGCGGCGCTCGAGCTGTTCGAAGCGCTCGGCCTGTCTGCTCAGGTCGTCACCAGCCTGGTGCCGCGCACCGCCTTCATCCTCGGGCACGGCCGCCTCCATCCCCTTCCCTCGCCGTCCGTGCTGGGAATCCCGACAACGATGGCGGGGGTGGTGAGCTACGGGCTGCTGCCGGCCGCGGCGCGGGCGCGGCTGGCGATCGAGCCGTGGGTGCCGCGGCGCCGCAGCACGGAAGACGAGTCCGTGGGGGCATTTTTCCGGCGGCGCTTCGGCGGCGCCACCGTTGGCCTGATCGCGGAGCCGCTGCTCGGCGGCATCCATTCCGGGAATGTCGAACGGCTGTCGATGCGGTCGCTGTTTCCACGGTTCCTCGACGCCGAGGCGCGCCGCGGCAGCGTGCTGCGCGCGTTCCGCCATGCCGCGGCGGCGGGAGGTGGCGAGGGATTGTTCCGCTCGCTGGACGGCGGCATGGGCGGGCTCGTCGAGGCGATCGAGCGCCAGCTTCCGGCGGGATCGGTGCAGTGCGGGGCGGCGGTGACGCATCTCGAACGCGGCGGGGGCGACAGACCCGAGTGGCGGGTGTGGACTGGCGACGGAGAGGCGGCGGCCGCGGATGCAGTGATCCTGACGACCCCGGCGTGGGTCACGGCGCGGCTGCTGGAGCCGATCGATGACGAAGCGGCGGCACTCTGCGCCGGGATCACCTACGTATCGTCTGTCAGCGTCTCGCTGGCGTGGCCGCGGGCGGCGGTGGCGCATCCGCTGCGGGGTAGCGGCTTCGTCGTGGCGCGGCGCGCCAGTAATCTTCGGATCACGGCGTGCACGTGGGTGTCGTCGAAATGGGCCGGCCGCGCGCCGGCCGGGATGGTGCTGCTGCGGGCGTTCATGGGTGGCGCCCACGATCCCGAAGCGGTCGAGATGGAGGACGCCGCGATCGTGGCCAGCGTGGTGCGTGACCTGGCGGCGGTGCTGGGGATTGGCGGAGCGCCGGTGCTGGCCCGCGTCGCGCGGTGGCCGCGCGCCGGAGCGCAGCACGAGGTCGGACACGCGGCGCGGGTCGAGGCGATCGAGCGGCGGCTGGATCGGCATCCGGGCGTGCAGGTGGCCGGGAGCGGCTTTCACGCCGTCGGGTTGCCGGACTGCATCACCGACGGCAGGGCCGCGGCTGCGCGCGCCGCCGACTGCACTATGATCGGAAGGACCTCGCCGGACGCGACGGCCGGCGCGGGGCGGACAGATATCCAGATCGAAGGGCAGGAATGACGAAGACGTGGCGGACGGTGGCGCGGTCGGTGATGCTGGCGGCGGCCGCCTGGGGAATGCTGGCGGTGCCGGCGCTGGCGCAGACGCCGGAGGTGCAGAAGATCCTCGCGGAGATCAAGTCCCGCGACAAGGGGATGCTGGCGGTCTCGGAAGAGGACGGCCACTTTCTGCGGCTGATGATCGCCTCGAGCGGCGCCAGGCATGCGCTCGAGATCGGCGGCGCGAGCGGCTACAGCGCCATCTGGATCGGGCTGGGCCTGCGCGAGACCGGCGGCCGGCTGGTGACGATCGAGTACGACCCGGTGCGAGCCAAGGAACTGGCCGAGAACATCCGGCGGGCGGGGCTGTCCGATATCGTGCAGGTGGTGGCGGGCGATGCGTTCAAGCAGATCCCGACGATCCCGGGGACCTTCGACTTTGTGTTTCTCGACGCCTGGAAGAAGGACTACAAGAAGTTTCTCGACATGGTCGAGCCGCGCCTGCAGAAGCGCGGGCTGTTCCTCGCGCACAACGTCGTCAACAAGCGCAGCGAGATGGGAGATTTCCTCGACGCCATCCAGACGCAGAGTGCGTTCTGGACGACCATTGTGTCTCCGTCTGGCGAGGGGATGTCGGTGTCGTTCAAGCGCTAGGCGCACCTGGCGCCGGGCGGCGCCTACTCTTCGGCTGGTGCGGCGGCCGCGACTTTCTTCGGAGCGCGCTTCTTGCGCACCTTGCTGCCGCGCAGGCCGGCGGGGACGGGCTCGTCGCTGGCTTCGAGACGCGACATGCTGGTGAGGAATTTCTTGATGCCGTGCTCGTCGAACTGCACGCGCGTATAGGCATCCTCCACGGCAATCACCGATCCCAGACCGTAGGTGGGCTCTACGACCCGAGCCCCAACATCGAACCGCTTCATCGCGCGCTCCTTAAGCGGGAAGGCCGGGCTGGCCGCCGCAAGTGCTAGCCTATCTGATATTTACCGTCCTCGTCAACCGTCGGCTTGTGCTACAGTGCGCGCCGTGCGCCCCGTCCACATCATCGGCGTGTCGCTCGACCTCGGCGGCAACCGCCGCGGTGTCGACATGGGCCCCTCGGCGTTCCGGATCGCCGGGCTGGGCGAGCGATTGAGCGGCCTGGGTATCAGGGTGATAGACGAGGGAGACCTGGTCGCTCCGATTCCGGAGACCAAGGCGGCGGGCGATCCCGGCAAGAAATACATCTGCGACATCGCGCAGGTGTGTCAGCGGCTCTACGCGACGTCGCTGGCGGCGCTCGAGGCGGGAGGCTTCCCGCTGGTGCTGGGCGGCGACCACAGTCTCGCGGCGGGATCGGTGGCGGCGACGTCGCACTTCATCCGCGCGCAGCACAAGCCGCTCGGCTTGATCTGGGTCGATGCGCACGGCGACATGAACACCCCCGCCAGCTCCGGCAGCGGCAACGTGCACGGCATGCCGCTCGCGGCGCTGCTCGGGCCGGAGCCCGCGGAGCTGTCGGGGCTGGGCGGATTCTCGCCGGCGGTGACGCCGGAGCACACCGTGCTGATCGGCATCCGCAACCTCGATGAGCGCGAGAAGCAGATCGTCCGCGACTCGCGCGTCCGCGTCTTCACGATGAAGGACATCGATCGCGCGGGAATCGCGTCGGTGACCGAGCAGGCCATCGCCATCGCCGGAGCGGGCACCGGCGGCGTGCACGTCTCCTTCGATCTCGACGTCTGCGACCCGGCGATCGCGCCTGGCGTCGGTACGCCCGTGAAGGGGGGGCTGGACTACCGCGAGGCGCACATGCTGATGGAGATCGTCGCCGACTCCGGGCTGCTGCGGGCGCTCGACCTGGTCGAGGTCAATCCGATTCTCGACGATCGCAACCTGACCGCGGTGCTCGGCGTCGAGCTCGCCCTCTCGGCGCTCGGCCAGAAGATTTTGTAAGAGCCGAACGGTGTAAGATCGCTCTTCTTGCCGGCGCCCGCGTGCCCCGACGGATCACTCTCGGCACCACGGCGCGATATGACTCGGTAGCTCAGCTGGCAGAGCATGTGACTTTTAATCACAGGGTCCCGGGTTCGAGTCCCGGCCGGGTCACCACTTAATATCCATCACGTTTCCAGGGGTCCAGCGGCAACTCGTCTCGTCCAGCCCTTCCACGCCGAGCCAATATCCCGCCCTTTTCAATCCTCTTGATCACTGATGATAACCGTGACCAGCCCCGTCGCCGCCGCACCTCAGCGACAGCGATACCGATCGGTTCCGTTTCAGCTCGCGGACGCCGAGGCGCAATCCGGAGGCCGTCCGCTGGGTGCGGGCCACGTCCACAGGGAGAATCATGCTATGGGTATGGCTTGTGTGTTGTTGGCGCTGACCGTTTCTGGCCCGGCACAAACGGGCTCGGCTCCTCCGAAACCACCGACGGTGGAATGCGCGGACTACGCGTCGAAACTCGAGAGCTGCGCCCCGTACAGCTGCACGTTTACGCATCCGATCACCGGCAGTCTGCTCGAACGGAACATCATCGGCCTTTCCGGAGGTAAGTGCCTCACCACCGAAGCGATGCCCGGCAAGCACACGATGCAGTGCGCGTTGCCGGCCGACGTGCGCAAGGCGGTCGCGACGTTCTTCAAGCAGACGCAGAGCGCCGAAGCCGCCGGAAAGACGCTCGGCGGCAAGGTGGCGATCGGCGGCGACGGTACACCGCGCTCGACGAGCACCGTGGACGGGCAGCCCGTCGTGAATCCCCTGCAGCAGGCGGTGGAATCCGGCATCTGTAAAATTGGATTGGCTCCGAATGCGGCGCGAGAGCATTGAGGAGGTCTCATCCCGCGTGACGTTGGCGTGTGGGTCTATCGTGGCATTCGCGACTCTCTCGTTGCATGCACGAGCCTTCGCCGTACACGTCAGAAGCGCGACTGCCCTGTCGCTCAGGCTCCGCACCTACTTATGTCCCATGATCGCGAAGGGAAGATTCAGCGTGCCCTTAGCCGCATCCCCGGCACGCCTGCGCGAGTCAGTCCGTGCGAGACGGCCGGAGCCGGGGTCGGGGGCCCGACCGAGCCAGAAGTCACCGCCTGACGCGGCGCAGACTTCACGGACGCCGCGATTCGAGCGATCGATATACTTGCGCGGTGCGGTGCGACGAGCTTCGGCTGACCGGTTCCGGAGGCGCCAATCGGGTGATGGAGGCGGAATTGAAGCGCCTCGTCATGCGGTCGCCCTTCGAGGTGCGAGTCCCCAAACCAGGACGTGAGGGTGAGGCGACCCTCCTCTATCCGTTCGACGCCCGCATCGCCTGGGTCGCGGCGTGCCACCACCGGACGTCGTCGCGGATCTCATGGGACCTGTTCGCCAGCACGGCCGTGCGCCTGGAGCCGCTGTTCGAGGAGCTCCTGCCGAGCCTGCGGTCGGACGATCGATTGCCGAACGCCGCCAGTCTGCGGTTTTCGGTGGATGTTGGATCAGCCGACGACTTCGAGGCTTCGCCGCTCCAGCTGCGTGGAGTGGTGAAGAACGCGATTGTCGAAGCGCTGGTCTCGCGCGGAGTGACGGCGGCCGTCGATGCCGACTCGCCGGATGTCGTGTTCGTGGCGCGACGTGCCGGCACGCCCGGGAACCGCCGCACCGTCGTCGGGATCGACATCGGGCTCGGCGCGCGGCATCGCCGGGGCGCACGCGTGGCCAGCGGGCCCGCTCCGCTGCGCGAGACGATGGCCGCGCAGCTGATCATGCTGTCGCGGTGGGACGCGCGGGTCGAGCTGCTCGTGGATCCGATGGCCGGCGGGGGCACGATCCCGATCGAGGCCGCCGGTCTGGCGGTTGGTGCCGCCATCCGTCAGCCGGCGGACTTGCCGTTCCGCCGGCTGGCCGCGTTCGACGGGTTGCCCACGTCCGCGCCGGACTTGTTCCCAGGGACGGTTCCGCGGATTCTTGCCCTCGACATCGACCAGGAGCGCATCCCCGCGATGGTCGGGAACCTTCGGGCGGCGGCTCTGACGGGTCCGTCTCACGCGCAATCGATCGTCATCGGGCAGCGGGACATTCGCGCCTTGACGCCGGACTATGTCGCCGCCGCACTGCCAGCGG
>JAYTEJ010000417.1:0-7052 GCA_043735365.1 Acidobacteriota bacterium | reverse complement strand
GTCGAGATCATCATCCAGTCGCTGCGCAAGGGAGGCCGGATCATCTTCGTTGGCGCCGGCACCAGCGGCCGGCTGGGCGTGGTCGAGGCGGCGGAGATGCCGCCCACCTTCGGTACCGATCCGAAGCTGGTCCAGGCGCTGATGGCCGGCGGCCAGGAGGCGGTGTTCCGGGCGAAGGAAGGCGTTGAGGACAACTACGAGGAGGGGGCCCGCAGCATCGGCCGCCTCCGCCTCAGCCGCAAGGACGTCGTCATCGGCGTCTCCGCCAGCGGCATGACGCCGTTCGTGCGCGGCGGCCTGACCTGGGCGCGCAAGGCCGGCGCCAAGATCATCTTCGTCACCTGCTGGCCGGGGTCGGAGCTGCAGAATTTCGTCGACCTGCAGATTGCCCCGGCGGTCGGCCCGGAGATCATCGCCGGCTCGACCCGCCTCAAGGCGGGGACCGCGACCAAGATGGTGCTGAACATGCTCACCACCATCGCGATGATCAAGGTCGGCAAGACCTACGGCAACCTGATGGTCGACGTCCAGACCGGCTCAGAAAAGCTCAAGGACCGCGCCCGCCGGATCGTCACCATCGTCGGCGGAGTGGACTACGAAGCTGCCGATGCGCTTTTGAAGCGGTCGAAGTGGAACGTCAAGGTGGCGATCGTGATGCAGCGCGCCGGACTGACCCCCACGCAGGCGCAGCGGCGGCTGAAGAAGTCGAACGACTCGGTGGCCGAGGCGATCGGTGAGGATGCCGAAGAGCGGCTCAAAGAACTGCTGAAGGCTGTCAAGAACAGCTGAGCCGCCCGAACCGCTAGGCCGCGCCCCCCTGCCGCAGCTCGGCCGCCGCCGCTTCGTCGAGCATGATGTCGACGTCGCGGTGGAGCTGCAGGAACGACGCCGGCAGGTCGGTGGTGAGCGGACCGTTGACGGCGCGCTCGACGCAGGACGCCTTGGTGCGGCCGGTCGCCACCAGCACGATCGCCCGGGCGTCGAGGATCGACGCCATCCCCATCGACAGCGCCTCCGCCGGCACCCGCGCCGGATCGCCGCCGAACAGCGAGGCGTTGCTGCGCCGCGTCTCCGCCTTGAGCGTGACCCGATGGGTTCGGGCGGCGAGCTCGCGGGCCGGCTCGTTGAAGCCGATGTGCCCGTTGGTGCCGATGCCGAGCACCTGCAGATCGATCCCCCCCGCATCCTCGATCGCCTGTTCGTAGCGCGCGCACTCGCGCTCGGAATCCGCCGCCCCGCCGTTGAGGAAATTATGGCGCGGCGTAGGGATGTTGACGAACTTGAAGAGATGCTCCTCCATGAAGCTGCGGTAGCTACCTGGATGCGAAGGCGGAATCCCGAGAAACTCGTCGAGATTGAAGGTGGTGACCCCGGAGAAGTCCCCCCCCTTGCGGTGCAGGGCGCCGAGCTCGCGATAGAGCGCCACCGGGGTGCGGCCGGTCGGCAGGCCGAGCACAATCGCCGGCCGGGCCGCGACCGCGGCGGCAATACGCGCCGCCAGGGCACGGGCCACCGCGTCGGCATTGCGGAACACCATGACGCGCGGGCGCCGCGCCGCCGGGGCGACGACGTCGAAGTGATCAACGGTCATTGTTCAAGTTTATAGGCAGGCACGTCTGCGCCGCCACGGGCTTCGGCGATTGCCAGCGCCACCGCCCCCTCCGCGGGCTCGCGATCGAGCAGCCGGACGCTGCTGTCCGGTGCCGACACCGGCAGCCGCCGCCCGAGCTCCTGCTGCAGCCAGGGCACGGCCCGGAAGATGCCGCCCGCGAGGATGAAGGCGAAGGGGCGCCCAACCAGCCCGAGCCGGCGGGCCACCGACAGCGCCGACCCTTCGAGCTCGTCGGCGGCGCTGCGCAGGATGCCGATGGCGACGCTGTCCCCCTCGGAGAACGCCTGCTGGACGCACTTGGCGAGCGATCCGATCGCGGCCGGCTTCAGGCTGCTGTGATAGACCTCGTGGATCAACCCCTGCGCCCGGGCGACGCCGAAGTGCGACAGCAGCAGCCGCGACAGCCCGGTGGCGGGCCCGCGCCGGTCGGACTCGCGCAGCACCGCGCGCAGCGCCGCGCGTCCGATCCAGTAGCCGCTGCCCTCGTCGCCGAGGACGTAACCCCAGCCGCCCGCCCGCGCCGCCTCGCCGTGGTCGTTGCGGCCGTAGGCGATCGATCCGGTGCCGGAAATCACCACCACCCCCGGCGCCCCTGGCGCCCCGGCTTCGAGCGCGACCAGGGCGTCGTTGACGATCAGGACGCGCGCCTGGCGGCCGATGCGCTGCATGATGCCGCGAATCACCGCGTGATCGTCGGGACGATCGACGCCGGCGATCCCCAGGCAGATCGCCGCGGGGACGACCGGCCGGCCGCCGATCGCCTCGTCCATCACCTGGTGCAGGACTTTTTCAACGGCAAGCTCGCCGGCGGCCTGCAGGTTGGCGCCGGCGCCGCGCGCCGAGGCGACCACCTCGCCGGTCTCGTCGGCGAGCAGGCAGACGGTCTTGGTGCCGCCGGCGTCGAGGCCAAGGACGTTCATGGTGAGAACTCTACCAAAGTGCCAGGGTGCCGGGGGGCAAAGTGCCGGGGTGCGCGTTGACAGCGTGTCGTGCGGACTGTTACATTCGTGCGCTTTATGAGTCTTCCGGGTGGCCGGATGGGAGCGCGCGCCGCGGCCGCGCTGATCATCCTCGTGGCGGTGTGTGCGGCGCTGGTGCCCGCGGCGCTCGACGCGCGCGGGCGCGCGGCGCGGGCGGTGCCGGCGGCCACCGACGAAGTGCGCGCCCTGTGGGTACTGCGCAGCTCGTTGACCACCCCCGCCCAGATCGCCACGCTGGTCCAGCGCGCCCGCGATCACGGCTTCAACACCCTGCTGGTGCAGGTGCGCGGCCGCGGCGATGCCTACTTCCGCGGCGGCTCGGAGCCCGTCGCCCCAGAGCTGCTGCGCCAGCCGGCCTCCTTCGATCCCCTCGCCGCGGTGGTGCGCGCCGGACACGCCGCCGGGCTGCGCGTCCACGCCTGGGTGAATGTCAACCTGATCGCGAGCGCCGCGGAGCTGCCGGCGTCGCGCGACCACCTCGTCTACCGCCATCCCGAGTGGTTGATGGTGCCGCGCGACATCGCGCAGGATCTCGCAAAGATCGAGCCCGGCAGCCCCGCCTACGTCGGCAAGCTGGCGCGGTGGACGCGCAGCCAGTCGAGCGAAGTCGAGGGGCTCTACGCCTCGCCCGTGCTCGCGGTCTCGGCCGCGTATACCGAGGGCATCGTCCGCGATCTCGCCCGGCGCTACGAGGTTGACGGCGTCCACTTCGACTACGCCCGCTATCCGAGCGACCGCTTCGATTACAGCGTCGCCGCCATCCGCCAGTTCCGCACCTCGATCCGCGGCTCGCTCGCCGACGCCTCGCGCCGCGACCTCGACGGCCGCGAGGCGGTCGACCTGTTCGCGTATCCGGACGCGCTCCCCGACCAGTGGCGCGCCTTCCGCGTCGCCAAGCTGACGGCGCTGATGCTGCGGCTGAGTGCCGCGGTGCGGTCGGAACGGCCCGACGCCCAGGTCACGATTGCCGCCTATCCGGACGCCCGAGAGGCGTTGCTCTACCGCCTGCAGGACTGGGCCGCGTGGCTGCGCGGCGATGTCGTCGATGCCGTCTGTCCGATGGCCTACACCACCGAGCCGGCGCGCTTCGCCGAACAGATTGCCTCGGCCCGCGGTATCGCCGGCGCCCACGCGGTCTGGGCCGGGATCGGTGCCTGGCGCCTCTCCCCCGCCGAGACGCTCGACAACATCCAGACCGCCAGACGGCTCGGCGCCACCGGCGTGATCCTCTTCTCCTACGACAGCCTGATCGATCCGCGGCAGGCCACCCCCGACTACTTGTCGATAATCGGCCGCGGCGCATTCACGCCCCCCGGCTTCCCGGTCGCCGGCCCCCGCTGAGGCGCCCCGCGGCGGAGGCAGATGGTCCTCACCTGGCTCGACTACCTCGTCATCGCCGGCTACCTGGTGGCCATCACCGCCTTCGGGTCGTGGTTCGCGCAGTTCCAGAAGACTACCCGCGACTACTTCCTGACCGATCGCTCGGTCCCCTGGTGGGCGATCTGCTTCACCATCGTCGCCACCGAGACCAGCACGCTCAGCTTCATCGGCGTCCCCGCCGGCGCCTATGCCGGCAACATGACCTTCCTGCAGCTGGCGCTCGGCTACATCGTTGGCCGAATGCTGGTCAGCGTGCTGTTCCTGCCGGCCTACTTCCGCGGCGAGCTGTTCACCTCGTATGAGCTGCTCAACCGCCGCTTCGGCGCCCCGGTCAAGAACACCGCGGCGGTCATCTTCATCATCACCCGGACGCTGGCGGACGGCATTCGCCTGTTCGCCACCGCGCTGGTGATCACGGTCGTGACCCACGTGCCGGTGGACGTGACCGTGATCCTGCTGGGCGCGGCGATGATCGTCTACACCGTGCGCGGCGGCGTCTCGGCGGTGATCTGGACCGACGTGGTGCAGATGTTCATCTACATTGCCGGTGCGCTGGTGGTGTTTGTCGGGCTGCTCCACCAGATTCCGGGCGGCTGGGGCGAGGTGGTGCGCACCGCGGGAGGCGCCGGGCACTTCCAGATCCTTGACTTCAGCACCGATCCGCACCAGGTATACACGTTCTGGGCCGGGCTGATCGGCGGCGTGGCGCTGACGCTGGCGACCCACGGCACCGACCAGTTCCTGGTGCAGCGGCTGCTGTCGGCCCGCTCATCCGCGCAGGCCGCCACCGGGCTGGTGCTGAGCGGCGTGATCGTCTTCGCCCAGTTCACGCTGTTCCTGATCATCGGCGCGATGCTGTTCACCTTCTACCAGCACGTGCCGCTGCCGCGGGCGCTGGCCTCGAACGACGAGATACTGCCGCTCTTCATCGTCACCTCGCTGACCCACGGCGCGGCGGGGTTCATCGTCGCCGCAATCGTCGCCGCGGCGCTGTCGCCGTCGATCAACGCGCTCGCCGCGACCACGGTCAACGACTTCTACAAGCCGTACTTCCGCCCTGACGCCGATGAAGAACAGCTGATGCGGATCTCCAAAGGGGCGACGGTTTTCTGGGGGGTGGCGCAGATCGGCGTCGCGCTGGCGGCGCAGTACGTGACCAAGTCCGTCCTCGATTCGGGCCTCGGGGTCCTGTCGCTCGCCGCCGGCCCGGTGCTCGGCGCCTTCCTCTGCGGCGTGCTGGGCACGCGCGTGCAGTCGCGGGCGATGCTCGCCGGGATGCTCGCCGGCACCGCAGCCGTGGCCTGGGCCTGGGCGACAGGGGCGTTCGCCTGGACCTGGTACGCGTTCATCGGCGCCTCGATCACCAGCCTGGTCGCCTTGGGACTGTCGTTCGTGCTGCCGCGGACGCGCGGCGACGCTGCGGCGTAAGGGAGACAGGTGACGCCCTTCGCCACCGCCGCGGCGCTGCTCGAACAAGGCGTGACCAGCCACGCGTTTCCCGCGGCGTGCGTCGAAGTCGGCCGCGGCTCGGGGCCGCTGTGGCGCCAGCCCTTTGGCGCCAGGACCTACGATCCCTACGACCACGCGATCGCCGACGACACCATCTTCGACCTGGCGTCGCTCACCAAGGTGATCGCCACCACCACCCTGGCGATGCGCGCGGTGGACGGCGGACTGCTCGCGCTCGACGAGCCCGTCGGCAAGCGGCTCGGCGAATGGCGTGGGAGGGATCGTGAGCAGGTCACGCTGCGCGACCTGCTCGCACACACCTCGGGCCTGCCCGCGTATCTGCCGTTCTTTCGCGATCACACCGGCCGCGTCGAGTTCGAGCCGGCGATCTGCCGGCTGCCGCTCGAGTACGCGCCGCGGTCGCAGGCGGTCTACAGCGACCTGGGGTTCATCCTGCTGGGATTCATCCTCGAGGACATCCGCAAGGCAGCTCCCGCCGCCGGCCGGCTGGACCCGGCCGCGACGCTGCCGGCGCAGTTCAGAAAGCTCGCGTCGCTGTTCACCAGTGAGCCGATGACCTTCAATCCGCCGCGGGCGTGGCGCGAACGCGCTGCGCCGACCGATCTCGACACCTGGCGCGGGCGGACGCTGGTTGGAGAGGTCCACGACGAGAATGCCTGGGCGCTCGGCGGCGCGGCGGGACATGCGGGACTGTTCGGGACCGTCACCGGCGTCGGCGCCTTCGCCCGCGCCATGCTCGCCACCATCGGCGGCATCGAAGTGCTGGCGCGGACCGCCACCGTCAGGGCCTTCATCCAGAAGACGGACGTTCCAGCCAGCTCACGCGCACTCGGGTGGGACACCATGCTGCCGACGTCGTCGTGCGGCACCCGGCTCTCGCCCTCGGCGATCGGCCACACCGGCTTCACCGGGACGTCGCTGTGGATCGACTGGGAACGGGATTTCTATATCGTGCTGCTGACCAACCGCGTGTTCCCGAGCCGCGACAACATCCGCATCCGGGCGATCCGGCCAGCATTTCACGACGCCGTCGTCGAGGCGCTGGGATAGAGCTCCCAGCTTCCAGCTTCCAGCTGTCTGCTCTGGGCTGGTCCATCCTCTGTGACACCTTTCGGCCACAGTCACGAGGCAGGATCGCGATGTCTGTCAACGCGATGCCGCGGCAGGAGACGATCTCCCGCCGCGCCGCGTAGCTGGGATGCAAATCAGAAATTCCGGCCAGCATCGCAGCACCGTCGTCAAATCTCCGCCGCGGTCGGAAATCTCGGACGTGCGGCCGATGCAGGTATGAACAACGCCTTCTCTGACTCTGCGCTCGATCCGGTCCCCGCCTGGATGATGCGGTTCGTACTGGGGCTGCTGGCGGGCACAGTGTGATGTGCGCGCTGGACCCCGGGTTCGGGTGGGGCGTCTACAGTCTTCCGGGCGATGGATCAGCCTCCCGGCTTCCGGACGGCGGATCAGCCGCCCGGGCCCCGTCCGCCGCCCGGACGCATGCCGCGGCCGCCGCCCGGCTGGCCTGGACTTCCAGGGCGGCCGAAGCCGCCGGGCTGACCGGGACCGCCCGGTTGACCGAACCCTCCCGGTGCACCCACGCCTCTGCCGCCGCC
>JAYTEJ010000416.1:0-2375 GCA_043735365.1 Acidobacteriota bacterium | reverse complement strand
CGCAGGAACTTGAGCTTGCGGCCGCTGGCGTCGTTCGCCACCGTGACCCCCTCGACCAGCGTATCGAGATCCGGCGGATAGCCCTCGCTGCCGGCCTTGACGTCGATCGAGCCGATCTGCCCGTTGTCGACCGCCTCTTTGTACTTGTCGATCGCGGTGCGCATCTCCCGCAGCCCGCGCCGCAGCTCCGCTTCGCGCTGCCGCTGCACTGTCACCTTCGCCAGCGGCATCACCGCCGACGCCAGAATCAGCAGCAGGGTGGTGACCACCAGGAGCTCGATGAACGTGAACCCCTTCGCCAAAGTGCCAGCGTACCTGGGTGTCACGGTACCAAGGTGCTGAGTGCCAAGGTGCGAAGTGCCGATGGTGCGAAGTGCCAGGGCGCCAGTCACCTTGCTACCCTGCACCGTTGGCACTCTGGCACTCTGTGCGGTGGCCCCCTGGCATCCCTGGCAGTTTGTCCCCATCTATCTAACGGTCACCGTCACCGGGCTGAACTGCATCGTCACCGGCGCCCCCTCGGGCGTGCTGGCAACGCCGCTCACCTGCACCAGCGAGCCGCCTGGGCCGACGGCGTCGAAGATCAGCGCCGCGAGCAGCCCCGCGCCAGAGGCGCCGGCCTGGTCTGCGGTGCGGGTCACGGCGACGTCCACGCGTCCGGCCGCGGCATCGATGCGCGGCGTGAAAGTGGTCGCGACCCCTCCCTGGCGCATGAAGGTGCCGTCCTGGACCGTGCGCACACGCAGCACCGCTGGATTGAAGGTCACCGTCAGCGTCAGCACCGACAGCCGCGAGGCGTTGTTGATCGAGATCGGCACCGTGTAGGGCCCGCCGGCGATCCGGAACTCGGTTCCGGGAGGCGTGACGAAGACCTGGGCGACCGCAGGCGGCTGCAGCCCTGCACCCGGCGGCGCCGGTGGCGTCGTGTTCGGGTCGCGGGCGGAGCCGCGCGGCGGCGTCGCGCCCGCCGGAGCGGCCGTGGACGGCGCGGCGCCGATCTCATTGCCCTGCAGCGGTCCCGGTGTGGTGGCGGGAACGGGGGCGGGCGCCGTCGCGGGCGGGGCCGGCGCTCCCTCGCCGACAGGCGGCAAGGGGCCGGGTGCCGGCGAGACCGCGCCGCCGATGCCCGGCTGCGAGAAGCCGGTGCCGCCGACACCGCCGGCGGCGCCCGCGGGAGCCGCCACGCCAGGCGCGGTATTCGGAGCCGTCGGATTGATCGCCGTCGTAGCGGCGCCGGAGACAGGGCCCGCATTACCGCCGGAGGCCGGACCGGCATTGCCGATGGACGGCGGCAGCGCTCCGCCGGGCACGAGCCCGCCGGGCGCGCCAGTGCCCGGAGCGCCGACCAGTTCGGCGGGCTGCGGGCCGATGAGCGGCGGCGGACCGCCGAGGCCGATGTTCTGCTGGGTGCCGATGTAGATCGACGACAGATCCTCAACCGACAGCTCGTGGGTGCGGACGATGTGCGGCGTCAGCAGCATGACGATGTCCGACTGCTGCACCTGGTCGTTGGTCTGGCCGAACAGCGATCGCAGGATCGGCGTCTGGATCAGCCCGGGGAAGCCGGTCAGGATTTTCCGCTGTTCGTCCTTGAGCAGGCCGGCGAGCAGCGTCGACTCCCCTTCCCGCAGCCGCAGCTTGGTGGTCACCTTGCGCGAGCTGAACGACGGCACGTCCTGTCCGGCGACGCTGATGGTCGCGCCGAGCGCGCTGCTCTCCACCGAAAACCCGTCGAGGATGATCTCGCCGTCGTAGGTGACCCTCGGCGTCATCTCGAGAATGATGCCGACGGTGCGGTAGTTGAACGACGACTGCGGCACGCTGGCGAACCCGCCCGCGGCCGCCGCGCCGAATACCGTCGACAGCACCGGAATCTCGTCGCCGAGGTTCATCGTCAGCTTGGTCCCCTCCGCGCCGCGCAACTGCGGCTTGGCGACGACCTTGGTATGAGAATCCGAGGCGAGAAAATTCATTACCGCCGTCGGGATGCTGAGGTAGAAGTCCGCGGTGCTGATGCCCTGGGAGATGGTGTTGAGGTTGAACGGCGGCGGGCTCGCCGGCGTCGTCCCGGCCGAGGTGTTGGGCGGCGCCACTTCCGGCGACAGCGTCAGCCCCAGCGAGTAGTTGTTCAGGTTGATGCCGAGATTCCTGGTCCGCGACTTGTTGACCTCGAGGATCTGCACGTCGATCACCACTTCCGCCCGCGGCTTGTCGTTGGCGCGGATGATCCGCTCGATGACGTCCACGATCGGCGCCGTCGCTCGCACCGTGATGGTGTTGGCGGTCTTGTTCGGCAGCAGCGTCGGCTGCACCGGCATCGACGGAATCCGCATGATGGTGTTGAGCGTCTGCGCCAGCTCGGCGACGTCGGCGTG
>JAYTEJ010000415.1:0-3366 GCA_043735365.1 Acidobacteriota bacterium | reverse complement strand
CGCTACTACCTGCAAAGCCTCGCCGACCAGCGCCAGACCGCCGCGGCGCCGGCGGTGCAGACGGGAGAAATCGCGTGATGGACTACGAGGGCGTGCTGTCTACGGCCGGGCGGGGGATGCGGGAATCCGCGATCCGCCGCATGGGGGCGCTGCTGGCGGGCCAGCGCGGGCTGATCTCGTTCGCGCCGGGCTACCCGGCGCCGGAGACGTTTCCCACCGCGGAGCTCCACGAGATCGCCCAGAGCCTGCTCACCGGTTCCGATCAATACGTCCTGCAGTACGGCCCCACCCGGGGCTTCCGGCCGCTGCTGGACTCAATCGCCGGCATCATGAGCGAGCGCGGCGCGCCGACCACCCACGACCGGCTGCTGGTCACCACCGGCTCGCAGCAGGGGCTCGACCTGGTCGCGCGCGTGCTGCTCGATCCCGGCGACGTCGTCCTTGTCGAGATGCCGACCTATACCGGGGCGATCATGGCGTTCCGCAACGTCCAGGCGACGATCGCCGGCGTCGAGCAGGGCCCGGACGGCATCGATCTGGCGGCGCTCGACGCCGCGCACCAGCGGCTGACGGCCGAAGGCCGCCGCGTCCGGCTCCTGTATCTCGTGCCCAACTTCCAGAATCCCACCGGCCTGCTGGTCAGCCTGGCCAAGCGGCTGGCGCTGCTCGAGTGGGCGGCGCGCCGCGACGTGCTGATCCTCGAGGACGATCCGTACCGCGAGCTCTACTTCGAGGGGTTCGCGACCGAGGCCGACGTCCGGCCGCTGCGCGCCGACGACCGCGAAGGGCGGGTGCTGTATCTGAGCAGCTTTTCGAAGACGCTGGCGCCGGGCTACCGGGTTGCCTGGATCGACGCGCCGGCGCCGCTCTCGGCACGGCTCGAGGTGGCCAAGCAGGCCGCCGACATGTGCTCGGGATCGTTCGATCAGCGCGTCGTCCATGAAGTGACGCGGCGGGGCATTCTCGGCCGGCGGCTGCCGATGCTGCGGGGGCACTACCGCGACAAGCGCGACGTGATGTGCGAAGCGCTCGGGCGGGAGCTCGGCACGCTTGCCACCTGGGCCGAGCCGCGCGGCGGGTTCTTCATCTGGGCGCGCCTGCCGGATCAGATCGACGCCGACCGGCTGATCGAACGCGCGATCCAGCACGGCGTGGTCTTCGTCGCCGGCGAAGCGTTCTATGCCAACGACGGCGGCGCCGCCGACGGCGGCCGCAGCCTGATGCGGCTGGCGTTCTCCGCCGCGGCGCCCGACCGCATCCGCGAAGGGGTGTCGCGGCTGGCGGCGGCGCTGCGCGAGGAGATCGCCGCGGTCAGCCCGGCGGCGCCGGCAGATCGACCGGCACCGTCACGCCGGGCATGACGGTCAGGGGCACCACCGGCACGCCCCGCGCCTCTTCCATCAGCAGCAGCTTCCACTCACCATTGAGGCTTCCCGACACCGCCGCCATCACCGCGCCGCCGATCGATTCCGCGAAGGCGGGGGGCACCACCAGCGATTCGTCCAGCTTGATTTGACCAGCGGGCTTGCCGGCGGGGTCGAAGCTCCTGACCTCGGACGCCGTGCCGGGCACCAGCACGAGGCCGCCGAGCAGCACCGGCCCGGCGGGACGAAAGGGCAGGGTTGGATGCCAGAGCAGCGCGCCGCTCTGGCGGTCGAACGCCCGCACGACGTTGTCCATCGTGGCGATGAAAATCCTGTCGCCGGCCCCCACCGGGCTGCCGCGCAGGATGGCGCCCACCCTGAACCGCCACGCCAGCGAGCCGTCGTCGGCCCGCAGGCAGTAGAAGCGCCCGTCCGAGGCGCCGGCAAAGACGCGATCCGGGTAGGCGAGCACCTCGGAGACGGCGATCGATCCGCTGCCGATGTGGGTGGTGAGCGGAAAGCGGCGCTCCCAGCGGGTCGCGCCGGTGCGCAGGTCGAGCGCCAGCAGCCGGCCGTCGTCGAGCGGCACATAGAGGTTGTTGCCCTCGATGGTGGGCCGCACCCGCTGCGGTCCGCTCGCCCGTGTCCAGACCTTCGATCCGTCGGCGCCGCGAAAGGCGGTCAGTGTCCCGCTGGTGGCGGCGATGACCCAGCCATCCTGGGCGAGCGGGGGAGCGGTGAGCGTCCCGGCGGGCGCTCGCCACAGGACCCGGGCGGAGTCCACCGCCAGGGCGTGAATCGCCTCCCCGGACGCGATCACCAGCCGGCCGTCGTCCACCGCGAGCGGCTGCTCCGCCTTGATGTCGCTGCGCCACTCCTCCGTCCCGTCCGCGAGGCGATGAGAGGAGACGACGCCGGTGTCGAGGGCGACGAAGACGCGCTCGCCGGCGATCACCGGCGAGACCGTGGGATGCGCGGCAATGGCCACCGACCAGCGCAGCTCGGTCGGCGGCGCCGTGGCGGCGGCGCGCGGCGCGGGCGTGTCCGGGAGCGGCGCCAGCGCCAGCGACAGGCTGCTGAGCAGCCACGGAAGAAGTGTGGTGCGGACGGATGGCACACCCTATAATAAGGGGCATTATCCAGTCTCGGATGAAGCGAGTGCTCAGACCCCTCTCCCTGTGAATCATCAAACTGTCGTCGTCCTGGATTTCGGATCGCAATTCACGCAGCTGATTGCGCGCCGGCTCCGCGAGCTTTCCGTCTACTGCGAGATCCTGCCGTTCGACACGCCGATGGCGGAGATCGCGCGCCGCAGTCCCGTCGGCATCGTGCTGTCGGGGGGGCCGAAGAGCGTGTCCGATCCCGGATCGCCGCGCTGCGACACCGCGGTCTACGCCGCCGGCGTGCCGGTGCTCGGTATCTGCTACGGCATGCAGCTGATGACCGACGCGCTCGGCGGCGCGGTGGCGGCGGCGCCGCACCGGGAGTTCGGGCTGGCGACGATTGGCGTCCAGAGCGGCGCGCCGCTGTTCGACTCGATCCCGCGGGAGCTGCGGGTCTGGGCCAGCCACGGCGACCTGGTGCAGCGCGCCCCCCGGGGCTTCGCGGTCACCGCCACCAGCGCCAACGCCCCGGTCGCGGCGATGGCCGACCCGGGGCGGCGGCTCTACGCGCTGCTCTTCCATCCGGAAGTCGCGCACACCGACCACGGCACCGCGATCCTCCGCAATTTCGCCTACGGCGTCTGCGGCTGCACCGGCGACTGGACGATGTCGTCGTTCGTGCAGGAGGCGGTGGGGCGGATCCGCGAGCAGGTGGGCGAGGGCCGGGTGGTCTGCGGCCTGAGCGGCGGCGTCGACTCGACCGTGGCGGCGGTGCTGATGCATCGCGCCGTCGGCGAGCGCCTGACCTGCATCTTCGTCGACAACGGCGTGATGCGGCAGGACGAGGCGGCGCAGATCCGGAAGCGCTTCGAACGGCTGCAGCTGCCGCTGGTGTTCGC
>JAYTEJ010000414.1:0-9074 GCA_043735365.1 Acidobacteriota bacterium | reverse complement strand
GATGGTAATGGCGCGCTGGCGGTCCCCTTCGTGCTCGAACGTAATCGTCCAGGCGCCGGGGGGGGGATCGTCCCAGCGCTCCGCCCACTCGACCGCGAGGAGACCCTGGGCCGCCAGTTCGTCGAGGCCGAGATCGACGACCTCCGGCGGCGCCAGCCGGTAGAGGTCGGCGTGGTAGAGCGTCAGCCGGCCGCGGTATTCCTGGACCAGGGTGAAGGTCGGGCTGGTCACCTCAACGTCCGCGGCCCCCAGCCCCCTCGCCAGCCCGCGCACGAACGCGGTCTTGCCGGCGCCGAGGTCGCCGAACAACAGGATCACGTCCCCGGCCGCGACCCGCGCCGCGAACGCCTCGCCGACCTCGCTGGTATCCGCCTCGCTGGTCGTGTGGATGGTGCGGGCCGGGCGGCCGGACGCCGTCATTCGGCCTGGCGCTTGACGCGGCGCCGCGCGGTGAGCTCCAGCACCGCGTCGCCGAGATGCGCGGCGATGTCCCCGGCGATCAGCGCCACCTCTCCGTCGTCCGCCTCAGCCAGGTCGCCGGCGGTGCCGTGCAGGTAGACCGCCAGCTTGCACGCCGCTTCGGCGTCGAGCAGCTGCGCGAACCACGCGGCAATCATTCCGGTCAGCAGATCGCCGGTGCCGCCGGTCGCCATCCCGGAGTTGCCGGTGAGGTTGATGAAGGCCCGGCCGTCGGGGCCGGCGACGATGGTGCGGTGGCCCTTGAGGACGACATGGACGCGGTGGCCGGCCGCGAAGTCCATGGCGTGGCGCAGCCGGTCGCGCTGCACCTCTTCGACGCTCAGGTTGAGCAGCCGCGCCATCTCGCCGGGATGCGGGGTGATGACGACGTCCACGCCGTCGCGCCCCGCGAGACGATCCGGGTCGCCGGCAAAAGCGTTGAGGGCGTCGGCGTCGAGCACCAGCGGCACCCCGGCGCGCTCGACCAGCCCCTGCACGAAGGCCGCGGTTCCCGGCGACTGCCCCAGCCCGGGTCCGACCGCGATGATGTCGGCCTGCAGCTCGAGCACCCGTTCGAGCGCGGGAAAATCGATGGTGCCAGCGGGCGTCTCGTCGAGCGGCTCGGTCATGTACTCGGGGGCGAGCGCCGCCACCATCGGCAGGCACGACCGCGGCGTCGCAATCGTGACCAGCCCGGCCCCAGAGCGCAACGCCCCCATCCCCGCCAGGTGCGCCGCGCCGGCGCGGCCGAACGAGCCGGCGACGATCAGGACGCGGCCGAAATCTCCCTTGTGCGACTCGGCGGCGCGGGCCGGCACCAGGTCGCGCATGTCCTCGCGCGTCAGAATTTCGATGTGCGGTCCTTCGACCTCGTCGAGGATCGGCAGCGGGATGCCGATGTCCGCGATCACCAGGTCGCCGCAGTGGGCGTCGCCGGGCGGGAGCACCAGCGACAGCTTGGGCGCCGCAATCGTCACCGTCATGGCGGCGTCGATGGCTTCGCCGTCGACCTCGTGGGTGTCAGCCGAGAGGCCGGTCGGCAGATCGATGGCCACGACCGGCACGCCGAGACCGTTGACGTCGGCGACCACGGTCTCGAGCAGGCCGCTCAGCGGGCCATGAAATCCGGTCCCGAGGATCGCGTCCACCAGCAGATCGCACTCCGAGAGCTGGCTGAAGTGGAGCTCCCACTCCTGAGCGCTGGCGATCTCGACCACCGTCAGGCCGATCCGCCCGAGCACCTCGAGGTTGGTGCGGGCGTCGCCGCGGACCTCGGCGACGCTGCCGAGCAGGAACACCGACGTCTCGATGCCGCGCTGGATCAGGGTGCGGGCGACGACGAAGCCGTCGCCGCCGTTGCTGCCGCGGCCGCAGAGGACCCCGACGTGGCTGGAGGGGAGGTCCTCGAACGCCGCCTCCATCGCCGCGACCGCCTGCCGGCCGGCATTCTCCATCAGCACGATCGAGGGAATGCCGATCTCGTCGATGGTGCGGCGGTCGGCCTCGCGCATCTGCTGGGTGTTGAGCACGCGCATCGGGCCGAGCGTACTGCGTGTGCTAGACTGCCGTCAACGACGACGGCACGGGAGGTGCGGTCGTAGCCGGAGGGCCTGCAGAGAGCGATGCCGATTCGCGGTGCGGTTTACGTCAACGGCCGGATCGCGAAGGCGGAAGACGCCGTGATTCCGGTCTACGACCACGGCTTCGTCTACGGTGAGGGGATCTACGAGACCCTGCGCACCTACGGCGGCGTCCCTTTCCTCTACGATCAGCACGCGGCGCGGCTGCGCGCCTCGGCGGCGCACCTGCAGCTCGAGGTGCCCTTCAGCGACACCGACCTGCTCGGGTGGATCAACGAAACCGCCGCGGCCGCCGGCCCGATGGACGAGGCCTACATCCGCGTCCTGCTGACGCGCGGCATCGGCGAGCTGAGCTACGATCTCCGCGCCACCCCGGTCCCGTCCCTGGTCATCATCGTCAAGCCGCTCGAGGAGACGCCCGCGCGCATGGCCGCCGAGGGGATTGCCGTCGCGCTGGTCTCCGTCCTGCGCAATCATCCCGGCTCGGTCAACCCGATCATCAAGTCGAACAACCTGCTGAACAACGCGCTGGCGATGCAGGAGGCCAAGCGCCGCGACTGCGAGGAAGGGCTGATGTGCAACTATCGTGGCGAGCTGTCCGAATGCTCGCAGGCCAACTTCTTCCTGGTCCGCGGCGGCGCCGCGCTGACGCCGCGCACCGAGGCCGGCCTGCTCGAGGGCATCACCCGGGCATTTCTGTTCGAGGTCGGGCGCGAGGCGGGGATCGAGGTCCGCAGCGAGGTGCTCGGTCCGGACGACCTCGCCACGGCGGACGAAGCCTTCATCACCAGTACGACGCGCGAGTTGAGCGCAGTCACCAGGATCGACGATCGTCCGGTCGGCAGCGGCCGGCCGGGACCAGTGACGCTGCGGCTGCTCGAGGCCTACCAGCGCCGCGCGCGGCAGATCACGGCGCGGCCGGGGGCCGCCAGCCACGCTAAATTATTTTGAGAGCTGTCGACCGCAGTAAAATCCAATGCCACGTTCTCATCAGGCCGGCGCGGCGATCGCCGCGGCCACCCGGTAGAGCATCTCCCCCGCCCGCGCCACCACCAGATCGCGCCGCCCCGCCCGCGCCCAGGCGCGGGGGTCGATCGACTCCGGATCCAGATAGCCGAGGTTGATGCGCTCGCAGCGCTGGCGCGGGATGCCGGTCGCCAGCGTGACGCGGATGCGCGGCCGCTCGGCTCCGGTGGCGGCGTCGTAGGAGCCGAGCCCCTTGACGTGGGTCGAGTGCGCCAGGATGCCCCAGGGGTAGTGCGAGAAGCGGTCCCACTGCCCGAGGAAGTAGTCCCGGCAGTGATAGCCGATCTCGTCGATCAGCCGGCCGTGGACGTAGCTGACCTCGGTGATGTGCGGCGCGTAGACGATGACCTCGCCGCCATCCTCGACCACCGGCTCGGTCTTGTAAGCTCCCTTGGCACCGGTCCAGAGGTCGTCGTACATCGACGGCATCACCGCCAGCACCCGCTCGAACGGCGCCTCGACGAACAGCACGTGCCGCTGGCGCGAGAGCGCCGCCGCGGCGCGCCAGGCCTGGTGCGGATCGCCGCAGAAGAGGCCGGCGGTGCCGTCGTGGGTCACGACCAGCGCCAGCAGCGACAGCGGCGTCGGCAGCAGCGCCGCCGCCCGATCGATGATCGCGCGCACCGGAGTGTCGATGGTGCCGATGACCTCGGAGCTGGTGATGAGCGCGCCCAGCCAGTGGGTGAAGTGGATGATCTCTGGGGCGGCAATCCCCGGGAACAGGTACTTCGTCCCGCCGGAGAAGCCGACCACTTCGTGGGGGAACACCGGGCCGCAGATGATCACGTGATCGTATTCCGTCGCCAGCCGGTTGAGCGCCACCGGCACGGTGCGGCTCAGGCGTCCTTCGGTGACCTCTTCGACCACCTGCGCGGGGATGGTGCCGAGCTCGACGAAGGTCGCCGGGTCGTCCCAGCGGTGATTGAAGATCCGGTGGGCGCCGGCGACGCCGTCAACCACCGGCCGTCCGACCAGCGCGCTCAGCTGCCGGTCGTCCATCGGCGAATGGGTGCCCAGGGCGACGAGAAAGTCCAGCGCCGCCACCCGCCCGCCGATCTCCGCCTCGAGGATGTCGACCATCAACGGCAGCGGCATCGTCCGCGTCCCGTCCGGGACGAGCACCAGCACGCGGCGGCCGTCGATCGCCAGCCCCGCGAGACCCTCGGCGGCGATGCCGCGGATCTCGGCGGCCTTCAGGTAGCCCTCGGCGACGCCGCGTCCGATCACCGGCATGGGATTACCTCGCTGCCCCGGGCCGGGCGATCTCCAGCAGCTCCGGGTTGGTCCACGGCCGGGTGCGGCCGGCCGTATCTGCCCGAACCGTCTTGACCGTCGCCGGATCGACCGGCGATCCATCCTGGCCCCATTCGCGCCGGATGTAGGTGAGGACGCCGGCCACCTGATCGTCGGAGAGCACCGACCCGACCGGCGGCATCAGGCCAATCGGGCCCTCCTTGCCGTTCATCAGGATGCGAATCGGCACCTCGGCAACTGCGAGGGCGAGCGGCGATCCGACCAGGCTCGGCGCCAGCTTCTCCTGGCCGCGGCCGTCCGGCTGGTGGCACGACTGGCAGATGTTGCGGTAGACCTCCTGCCCGGCGTTGAAACGGACCTGCTCTTCGGCGCTGAGCGGCGGGATCGGCGCGGCCGCGCCCGGCTTCCCGGGCCACTCGACCCTCGCCATGATCGCCGCGGCGCGCGGCCCGAGCTCGTCCGGCTTCTGCGCCAGCGCCGCCAGCGTCAGCGGCTCGCGGCTGAGACGGACGAAGCGCCTGACCGGCGGCGGTGGCGGCGCCTGGGGAAACGCGTAGGCGCCCCCGGGGCCGCCACGGGCGCCGGCGCAGGTCGGGCACGGCGGCTGCGGCAGCGCCGCGCGGCCGCGCCCGGATGCCGGGGTCCCCGGCATCGCCGCGCCGAGCACCGAGACTTCGGCGCCCCGCAGCAGCGCCGATCGCTGCCACTGCGGCCGCGCCGCGTCCGCCACCCACCCGAACAGCGACTGGATGGCGACGTCCTGGCCGCCGCGCACCAGCGTTGCCGCCAGCATCGTGATGGCGGCGTCGCGCTGCGGCGTTTGATCGCCGGAGGCCTGAAGCAGCTTCTCGAGCGCCGCCCCCTCGGTGCCGCGCAATCCGCTCAGTGCCGCGTCGAGCGTGATCGGATCGTCCGCATGCCGCTCGAGCAGCGTGACGACGGCCGACTCGCGCGCCCCGGCCGGGAGCGCGCCGAGCGACGCCGCCAGCTGCTGGCGCACCGCCCAGTCCTGATCGTCGAGCCGCTTGAGGACGGCGGCCTGGATCGGGTGGCTGGCCATGCCCAGCCACCGCTCGGCGAGGCGGACCCCCGCGACCCGCACCTCGCGCGCCGGATCCCCGAGCGCCGCGCTCACCTGCGCGGGCTCGATCGCATCGAGGCCGTCGAGCGTCCACAGCGCGTGGAGCCGGACCCGCCAGTCGTCCGCGGCGGTCAGCTTCACCAGCGCCGGCGCCACCGACTTGTCGCCCCGCTCGACCAGCATCCGCTGCGCGGTGTCGCGCCACCAGCCGCTCGGATGCGAGAGCGTCTCGACCAGCTGCGCGGTGGAGGCGTCCCCCAGGCGCTTGTCGTCGCGCCGGGTGTCGTCGTGCATCACGCGGTAGATCCGGCCCATGCCGGTGGGCTGGTCGAGCTTGTCGGTGAGAATGTGATCGCGCAGGTACTCGGTGATGTCGGCGCGCTGCTGGATGATGCCGCGATACATGTCGACGATATAGAGCGTGCCGTCGGGGGCGTTCGAGAGGTAGACCGGCCGGAAGCGCTCGTCGGTCGAAGTCAGGAATTCCCCCCTCTCGTACGCCTTCCGCGCCTTCAGCGTCGTCCCGGTGTCCTCGATGACGATCCGGCTGACCAGGTTGGCGGCCGGCTCGGCGACGAACATGTTGCCGCGCAGCTCCTCGGGCAGCCGATCGCCGCGGTAGACGAGCGGAGCGCAGACCGAGGTGAAATGAAAGAGCGTCCCGTCCGGGCGGTCGATGCCGAGCTGATAGGCGCGGTTGGTGCCGGGGTTCGGCCGCGCCGGCCACACCACGTTGACGAGGTTCTCCGGGTCGCGCAGCGCTTCGTAGCTGCCCCGCGTCCGCAGCAGGTTCGGGTTCCGCAGATAGTACGGCGTCGGCACGAAATCGACGTGGACAGACGACTCGTTGGTGTTGCGATACACCCGGCCGGCGTCGTCATGGGTCGCGCCCCACTCGCCACGGGTCAGCGTCTTCTGCGCCTCGATGCGGCCGTTCTTGAAGCGGAGGAAGGTGTCGCCGTCGGCGGTGTTCATCCAGTTGTCGAGGCCCCAGTCGAAGCCGTTGGCGTTTTGCTCGACGCGGGCCTCGCGGCGGCCGTACTGGTCGGTCACGCTTTCCTTGCTGTCCATCCGCAGGTCGCCGTTGGTGTCGTGCATCAGCCAGGCGTTGGGCGGCTCGGCGACCAGGACACCGTGCTCGAGCACCTTGAGCGAGCGCGCCAGCACCAGGCCGTCGGCAAATACCGTGCGCTTGTCCATCCTGCCGTCGTGGTCGGTGTCTTCGAGCACGACCACCTTGCCGACCGGCTCCATGAACGGCTCCGGCGCCGACAGATTCGGCACGAATCCCGGCATCTCCACCACCCAGAGGCGGCCCTGGGGATCCCAGTCCATGACGATCGGATCGTGGACGAGCGGCTCGCTGGCGACGAGCTCGAGGCGGTAGCCCGGAGGCATCGCGAACGTCTTCATCGCTTCGGCCGGAGAGAGCGCGGGGGACCCGTCTGGCCCCTTCTGCACCTGCGGGGGCCACTGGCCGCTGCCCGGGGTGCTCTGATAACCGAAGACGCTGACCGCCGTGGTCGCGACGGCAAGTGCGGTAATGCGAAACCTGGCAGGAAACATCTGTTCGCGATCCTCAGGAAAGAAGTAGGCATCCGCCGGCTCCGGCCGGCCATCGTCTGCTCATGATATGCGCCACGGCGGAGGATGTCATGTGGCGGGACCGGGCGCGGCGCGCAGCTCCAGCCGCTCGAAGCCCTCCGGGTCGCCGAGAAACCCCACCCCGAACGGCGCGGCGTTCACCGAGCCCAGCTCGACCTGCCCGCGCTCGATGCGCAGCGCCGGGAATCCGCCGGGATGACGCTGGTAAAGATCCCCGTGGCCGTGGAGCGAGGCATCCTGCCAGGCCCGCGGCAGCATGTGCAGGCCGCGGTAGTAATGGTGGCCGTTGCGCTCGACGTGATCGATGCCGAGGAGCGCCGTCATCGCCAGATCCTGAAGCAACGCCACCGGGCCGAGGTTGCAGAGGTCCTCGCCTGTCAGTACGCCCGGCTGCCCGGCCTTCCGTCTGGCCGCGAGCAGCGCCGCGTTCGCCAGCCCCTTGACGATCCCCTTGCAGTTCTTGTGGCTGGTACCGTCGTAGCCGAGCGCCAGGGCGCGCGGCAGGTCGTCGAGGCCGCCATCCGACTCGTCGATGATGACCGGGGGACGGCCGGTCCAGTCAGCGAGCGCGGCGCCGGCCGCGGCGTCGAAAGCCCGGCTGCGATGGACGGGCTGCTCGACCACCAGGATCCGGCGCCAGAGATCGCCAAGCGCCGTGGTGTCGCGGGCACGCTCCCAGAAGCGGCGGAAGGCCTCGAAGTCCGGGAAATTTTCGTTGCCGTCGAGCGTCGCGAAAAACTCGCCGTTCGTCTCCCGGGCGATGACGCGGGCGAGCCTCGACAGCCGATCCAGATCCGCCTCTTCGCCGCCGGTCAGCTTGATCTTGAAATACCGCAGGCCGTAGGCGCGGATCGAGGCCTGCAGGTCCTGCGGCAGCCCGTCGTCCATCCGCTCGGCGTCCGGGATGTCGTCCGGCAGGATCGGGTCGCCGAGGCCGACGGTGTGGCGCACGTGGCAGCGCGCCAGCGGCGCGTCCGGCAGCAGCGCCCGCAGATCGCCGACGGGACCGCGGTCCAGCACTTCGAGCCGCAGATCCAGCCGTCCGTCGCAGAGCATGCGGTGCAGCGGCTGCGCCGCGGCGCGGCACAGCCCGTCGAGGACCGCGCGCTCGACCAGGCTCACCCCGAGACCGGCCAGCAGCGGCGCGATGCCGCGCGCCTCCGCCCACGCTGTCTGGGCGGCCTGCACTTCGCGCCACCACTCGAAGTAGCTGCGCGGCTCGCGTCCGGCCTCCTCCGCCGCGGCGGCGGCATGTCGCAGCACCTGCAGCATCTCCGGCAGATCCTGGTCGAAGGTCGTGGCCGGGTTCTTCGTGAACCACTTCGGCGGCAGGCCGTCAGAGGCGAGGCCCGGCGACGAGGCGGCGCCGAGCGTCACCCGGGTGCGCAGGTAGACGTGGGGCACGTCGGTCATCGCGGCGATGCCGTAGCGGAAGGGAAAGCGGGTGCGGGCGTGCAGGACGAACGCCTCGAACGGACCGATGGTGAAGCGGTCAGCCACGCTCGCTCCGGCGGCCAAGATAGAGATCGCGCCCCTCGGCAAGCGCACGGATTTTGCGGTCGGCGACCGACCGCTTCAGCATCCAGAAGCCGCAGTCCGGATGGACGTAGCGGATGCGCCCGGGCCCGAGCGCCCGCTCCGCGCGCTCGAGTGCCGAGGCGATCTCGTCCGCAGTCTCGACGCGGTTGACCTTGATGTCAACGGCGCCGACGCCGATGCCGATCGCCGGGTCGAGATCCTTGAGCGCGTCGAGATCCGAGGCCGGGCGATGGGCCAGTTCCAGCACCAGATGATCGGCCCTCAGACTGTTGAGAAACGACAGCAGTGGCTTCCACGCGCCGCTTTGAATCGTCTGGCCGCCGTAGTTGCCGAAGCAGAAGTGCACCGCCTTCTCGACGGTGACGGCGTCGAGCACCCGGTTGATCGCCTCGGCCGCGAGCGGCGCGTCGCCGGGATTCCCCGGAATGTTCGCCTCGTCTATCTGGACGCAGGCGCACGCCAGATCGGCGGCCTGCGCCGCGAGCACGTCCGCCAGCGCCAGCGTCAGCTGTTCGAACGAGCGGTAGTGG
>JAYTEJ010000413.1:0-5892 GCA_043735365.1 Acidobacteriota bacterium | reverse complement strand
GCCAACGAGGCCGGCTACGGCACCGCCGCGGTCGCCTACGGCGCCGCCCGCAGCGCCCAGCCGACGCAGCAGGGGCTGAACGCGGTCACGGAAGTGTTCGTCGTCTCGTTCGTGACCTCGACGATCAGCGCCATGACGCTGCTGCTCACCGGCGTCTGGCAGTCGGGCCTCACCAGCACTGCCGCGGTGGCGGCGGGCTTCAACACCGTGATGCCGGTCTTCGGCGGCTACATCGTCGCCTTCTGCGCCTTTCTCTTCGGCTATACCACCCTCATCGGCTGGGCCTACTTCGGCGAGCAGTTCTTCGAATACATCTTCGGGCGCAAGGTGACCACCCCCTACCGGTGGATCTACTGCCTGCTGATTCCCTTCGGGGCGGTGTCGAAGGTGACGACGGTGTGGGCGTGGGGGGATTTGATGAACGCGCTCCAGGTGTTTCCCAACGTCATCGGCCTGATCGGCCTGAGCGGCATCGTCGCGGCGGCGGCGCGGGCGCGGGTGCTGCCGGAGACCGACGCTGACGGCCCCCCGGCATAACCAGCGAATGGCGCGCATCGTCCTCACCACCTGGGGATCGCTTGGCGACCTCCATCCCTTTCTCGCCGTGGCGATCGAGCTGCAGCGCCGCGGCCACACCGCGGTGGTGGCGACGCTGCCGTCGTGGCGCGACAACGTCGAGCGGGCCGGCGTCGAGTTCCGGCCGGTGCGCCCGGACGCGCCGGCGAGCGAGAGCGACGCGCGCGAGCTGATCCGCAAGGTCCTCGACGCGCGCAGCGGTCCGCAGTTCCTGTTCACCGGCCTGCTTGGCCCTGGCATTCGGGACGCCTACGACGACACCCTGGCGGCGGCGGAGGGAGCTGACCTGCTGGTGTCGCATCAGCTGCCACAGACCGCGCCGATCGTGGCGGCACGCACCGACATCCCGTGGGTGTCGGCAATCGTCGCGCCGATGGGGTTTATCTCGGCGTATGACCCGCCGACGCCGCCGCAGGCGCCGGCGCTGCGCGGCCTGATCGCGGCGCATCCGCTGGTGGGGAAGGCGTTCACCGGCCTCGTGCGCCTGGTCTCGGACCGATGGATGGCGCCTGTCTATCGCCTCCGCGCCGAGCTCGGGATGGAGAAGGGCGGGCACCCGCTCTTCGAGGGGCAGCATTCGCCGGCGCGGGTGCTGGCGCTGTTCTCGCCGCTCTTCGGCGAGAAGCAGCCCGACTATCCGCCGCAGACAGTGGTCACCGGCTTTCCCTTCTACGACGCGGCGCCGACGCGGCCTGCCGACCCGGAGCTGACGAGGTTTCTGGACGACGGCGAGGCGCCGGTGGTGTTCACGCTGGGGTCGTCGGCGGTGTGGGTGGCGGATGATTTCTACCAGGTGAGTGTCGAAGCGGTGCGGAGCCTTGGAAGGCGGGCGCTGCTGCTGGTGGGCGACGATCCGGCGGCGCTCAGGGGGCAGGTGCCGGCGGGCATCGGCGTCTTCGCCTACGCGCCGCACGCGCTGGTGATGCCGCGCAGCTCGGTGATCGTCCACCAGGGAGGCGTCGGCACCACCGCGCAGGCGTTGCGGTCGGGCCGCCCGTCACTGGTCGTGCCCTTCGGCCAGGACCAGCCCGACAATGCCCGCCGCGCGGTAAGGCTGGGAGTCGCCCGGACCATCTCGAGGGGGCAATACCGAGTGAAGCGGGTGGCACGGGAGCTGACCGCGCTGCTGGCGCCCGACTATGCGGTCCGGGCGGCGGCCGTGGGCGACCGGATCAGGGCCGAGCGCGGCGCCGAGCGGGCCGCGGACGAGGTCGAGAATGTGCTGCGAGGCCGTTTCGCCGCTTGATCGCCCGCCCGGCCCCTGCTACGATCGGGCCTCAATTCCTCATCCCTCAATAGTTTCCATGGCGCAAGAGACCCTGCCCGTCGTGACTGGAGAAAAGGACCGGTCCCTCCAGGAGGCGCTGGCCCGGCTGACGGCGTCCCGCGGACCGGTGAGCGATCCGGCGGATCCGATCGTGACCGCGGCGCACCGCCTGCCGGCGATTGCGGCGTCGTTTGCCCCGTATCCCGAGGGCACCGACCCGCGGCTGCGGAGCGCGCTGGCGGCGCGCGGGGTCGAGCAGCTCTACACCCATCAGGCCGAGGCCTTCGGCCACGTCCTCGACGGCCACAACGTCGTCACCATCACGCCGACGGCGTCGGGGAAGACGCTCTGCTACAACGCCCCGGTGCTGAACGCGATCCTCGAGGATCCGTCGACGCGCGCGCTCTACCTGTTTCCGACCAAGGCGCTGGCGCAGGACCAGCTCGCCGAGCTGCACGCGCTGTCGGAGCTGGTGACGCGCGACACCGACGTCGAGATTGGCGTCTTCACCTACGACGGCGACACGCCGTCGGACGCCCGCCGCGCCATCCGCGGCAAGGCGCACGTGGTGCTGAGCAACCCCGACATGGTGCACTCGGGGATCCTGCCGCATCATCCGCGCTGGGCGAAGCTGTTCGAGAATCTCAGGTTCGTGATCATCGACGAACTGCACGCGTATCGGGGCGTGTTCGGCAGCCACCTCGGCAACATCCTGCGCCGGCTGCAGCGGATCTGCCGCCACTACGGATCCGACCCGATCTTCATCTGTTCGTCGGCGACCATCGCCAACCCGCGCCAGCTGGCCGAGGGGCTGACCGGCCGTCCGTTCGAGCTGGTCGAGAAGAACGGGGCGCCGCGGGGGGAGAAGTTCTTCCTCTTCGTGAACCCGCCGGTCGTCAACGCCCAGCTCGGCATCCGCAGGTCCTACCTGGCCGAGGCGCGGCGGGTAGCGCTCGAGTTCCTGCGCCAGAACCTGCAGCTGATTCTGTTCGCGCAGAGCCGCCTCGCGGTGGAGATTCTGACGACCTATCTGAAGGATGCGTTCCACGGCCCGCCGGGGGCGGCGGATGTCATCCGCGGCTACCGCGGCGGCTACCTCCCGAACCGGCGGCGTGAGATCGAGCGCGGCCTGCGCGAGGGGCTGGTGCGTGCGGTGGTCTCGACCAATGCCCTCGAGCTCGGCATCGACATCGGTGCGCTCGACGTCTCGGTGATGGCCGGGTATCCGGGAACGATTGCCGCGACCTGGCAGCGCGCCGGGCGCGCCGGGCGCCGCACCACGCGCTCGGCGGCGGTGCTCGTCGCCAGCAGCGCGCCGATCGATCAGTTCATCGTCCGCAACCCGTCGTACTTCTTCGACGCCAGCCCCGAGCACGCGCTGATCAACCCCGACAACCTGCACATCCTCCTCGACCACGTCAAGTGCGCCGCCTTCGAGCTGCCGTTCGCCACCGACGAGCGCTTCGGAGTCGAGGGGCGCCGCGACGAGGTCGACATCCAGGCGGTGCTGTCGGTGCTGGCCGAGGAAGGCTTCGTGCACCAGGCCGACGGGCGGTGGAACTGGACCAACGAGTCCTACCCGGCAGACGCCGTCAGCCTGCGCTCGGTGTCGTCCGACAACTTCGTCATTGTCGACACCACCCACGGCGAGCGGGTGATTGGCGAGACCGATTTCACCAGTGGCCCGTCGACGCTGCACGAGAAGGCGATCTACATCCTCGAAGGGCAGTTGTTCCAGGTCGAGCGCCTCGATTTCGACGGCCGCAAGGCCTACCTCCGCTCGGTGGACTGCGACTACTACACCGACGCCATCACCTACACCAAGGTCACGATCCTCGACACCTTCGACGGGGCGTCCAGCGCCGCGCCGCCGGCGTCCCGCGCCGAACATCCCGTGTTCCGGGCGCTCGATGACGACGCGGTGAGCTTCGCGGCAGACCAGCTGACCGAGGAGAGCCCGAAGCGGAGCGGTGGGGATCAGGAGCGGAGCGATGAGGGGCAGGAGCTGACCGATGAGGATCGGGCGCCGATCGATGAGGGTCGAGACCTGATCGCTGAAAGCCAGGAGCTGATCGCGGGGAGCCGCGAGCTGACTGCCGGGAGCCGTGAGTTGATTGCGGCGAGCCTCGAGCTGACCGGCGAAGCCCGGGAGGTACACGGGCCAGGCGCCGTCCGCTCGCACGGTGAGGTTCATGTCGTCTCGCGCGTGGTCGGCTTCAAGAAGATCAAGTTCTACACCAACGAGAACGTCGGCTCGGGCGAGCTCGATCTGCCCGAGCAGCAGATGCACACCTCGTCGTACTGGCTGACCATCCCGGCGGCGCTGATGGCGTCGCTGCCTTTTGCCGGCGACGATCGCCGCGACGGGGTCGTCGGGCTGGCGTTCGCGATGAAGAACATCGCCCAGCTGCTGCTGATGTGCGACGGCCACGACATCGCCCTGTCGGTCGATGGCGGCACGCTCGAGCGGTCGGCGCGCACCGGCGGCATCGGCGGCGTGCCCGACGCGCTGGCGACCGATCCCAACGTCTTCATCTACGACAACTATCCGGGCGGCATCGGCTTCAGCCGGCCGCTGTTCGAGATGCACGGCCTGCTGCTGGCGCGCACCCGCGAGCTGATTGCCGGCTGCCCGTGCGAGTCGGGGTGCCCGTCCTGCGTCGGCCCCGAGGGCAATACCGGACCACATGCGAAGCAGGTGGCTTCGCGGATCCTCGACCGGCTGCTCGAGATGGAGGCCGCCTGATGGATCTGTCGTCGCGCCTTCGATCGATCGTCAGGGGAGGGTCCCGGGAGGCTGCCAGGCCGGCCGATCGCGGCCTGCGCGAGCTCACCTACGTTCCCGACAGCGGCGGCTACGAAGGGGTGATGGACATCGCCCGGGTGGGGGCGCTGCTGGGCGGGCGGCTCACCGATACCGCGTTCGGGCCGTGCCTGGTTATCGACCGGCGATACGAGGCGGACCGGTTTCACGGTTCGATCCGCATCGGCGACTGCGACCACGCCGACGGCGCCGCGATGGCCATCCTGGATCCGTCGCTGCGGACGACGGGGAGCGGGGAGCGGGAAGCGGCAGGCGCCGGACGGGCGGCGGCCAGCGGCGAGCCGGACACGGAAAGCTGGGACGACGATCGCCCCCGGACCATCTTCATCGATCTTGAAACCACCGGCCTCAGCGGTGGCGCGGGAACGCTGGCGTTCCTGGTGGGATGCGGCTACTTCGACTTCGGCGCCTTCCAGGTGCGCCAGTTCCTGCTGACCAGTCATGCCGGCGAGCGGGCGCTGCTGGCGGCGGTCGCCGACTTCTTCGCAGGGGCGGACCTGATCGTCACCTACAACGGCAAGACCTTCGACGTGCCGGTGATGGAAACGCGCTGGATGTTCCACCGGCAGCGGATGCCGCTCGGCGAGGTGCCGCACTTCGACATGCTGCACCCGGCGCGGCGGCTGTGGCGATCGCGGCCCGGGTCGGGCGGGGAGATGGAAGAGGCCGGCTGCCGGCTCTCGACCCTCGAGCAGACGCTGCTCGGCGTGACGCGGATTGGCGACGTGCCGGGATTCGAGATTCCCGGCCGCTTCTTCAATTTCCTGCGCAGCGGCGATCCGCGGCCGCTCGAACCGGTGCTCGAGCACAACCGCCTCGATCTCGTCTCGCTGGCCGCGGTGGTGGCCCGCGGCCTGCGGTTGGCGCGCGACGGCCACCCGTACTGCCGCGATGCGGCCGAAGCGCTGGCGCTCGGGCGCATCTACGAACGCGCCGGCGAGCCCGGCCGCGCCGAAGGCTGCTATGCCTGCGCCGCCGAGTCGACTACGCCGGAGGTGAGGGGGGAAGCGCTCTACAGGGTGAGCCTGCGCCGTCGGCGCGAGCGCCGGTTCGGCGAGGCGGCCGCCGCATGGCGGGCGATCGTGGAGCTGACCGAGCCGCGCGGCGTGCGGCGGCTGGCGCGGCTGAGCGATCTACGCCAGTTCGCGGTCGAGGCGCTCGCCATTCACCACGAGCACCGCGAACGGGATCTCGACGGCGCGCGCGAGCTGGCGCTGTTCGCGCT
>JAYTEJ010000412.1:0-2286 GCA_043735365.1 Acidobacteriota bacterium | reverse complement strand
CGATACGGTCACCCCGCACCGCCACGTCGCCGTAGTGCCACGGATTTCCCGTCCCGTCGACGATGCGGCCATTGGCGATCACGAGATCGTAGCTCTCCGTCCCCCCGCTGCGCGGTGACGAGGCGCAACTCGCGAGCAGGAGCAGGGCGGACAGGGCGGCAGCGGTGCGGCGCATGATGACAGGTCCCAGGGTGGCAGAGCGGCGAAGGTAGTTCCCTGCACCGCGGTGGACCATCCTCAGGGTCCGCCGCGGCGCCCTTCGCCACCACCGCCGCCGCCAAAACCGCCGAAGCCACGGCCGGTGGGTGCCGTGCGGACGGAGTCGGGCACCCTGGCCCACTGCTCCACCGTGAGCGTCGCCTTGAGATCGGCGATCGCCATCTCCACGATCTTGCGCGCGTCGCTTGTCTTGCCGGACATCCGCGCGAAGATCACCATCGGATCGGGATTCCGTCCGGCGCCCATCAGGATGTCGGCGATCTCGCCGACAAGCCGGTCCCCCTTGGGCTTGAGCGTGTCGGACAGGGCCACGAGCCGCGCCTTCTGCTGCACGGTGAGTCCGAGCTTCAATGAATCGTCCAGCGCGATCACGGCGAGAAAGGGGTTCGGGACCAGCCGTGTCATGCGCGCGACATAGTCCTCGCGCGTCGGCGGCTTGCCGTCGGCACCACCGAACAGCTGGCGCACCTGCTGCCGTGACGGATCCTGCCCGAGCGCCAGGCGTCCCTGCAAGCCGATCTGGAACGGCACCCGGAAGGCGCTGTTTCTTCCGCTGGACGTGCCGAAGTGCTCGTTCACCTGATACCTGATGGATCGGGACTGCGGATCGAACCCCCGCACGTACAGCAGGGTGCGATCGGGGATGGTGGCCTGCCCCCATCCGCTCAGCTTTTCCGAGCCGTGCACGAGCTGATCGACTCCTGCCAGCACATTCTGCAACTGCAGCGACAACGTGAGCCGGCGATCGAGGCCGAGCGCGGCCGGCTTGAAGTTGAGCTGCATGTCGAGCGAGGGGGTCCACGGTGTGGAGCAGCTGTTGCGCATCGCCACGCCATCCACCTGCGAGAGCAGGCAATCCCGCGCACGGCCCGATGCATTCGCCAGCAGGCGACTCATGCCGTTGGCCACGCCGGAGTCGCCGCTCGTGGCGGGGTTGAAGATGAACGCCCGGTCGTTGCGCGACCCGTCGCCATTCACGTCGCCACCCACCGTCGGGGTGTACGCCTGCCCCGCGATGACGCGCCCGATCGCCGTGATGTCCAGCCAGCTCGCGGCCGGTACGGTAACGGTGCCGAGCATCGAATGACGCCGCTCGAAGTCGGACGTGCCCCACTCCACCACGTTCGGATTGCCTGCCGTGGACGCTCCGCCGAATCCTCCTCCGAAGCCGCCGCCGAGGCCGAAGCCCCCCTGCTGGTCGCGCGCGCGCAGGTAGGTGTAGCTGGTGCCAAGGGTGATGCCGCGGAGTGTCAGGCCGCCGAGCGACAGGGTGACCTGCGCTGATTGCGACCGCAGGTCGGAGGTGATGTCGGTCACGCTGCCGTACTCGGCATGCCGGCGTGACGCGTTGATCGACGTGGCGCCCGTTCCCGGTACGATCGACGCCGCCGGTGCGTACACTGGCCGTCCACCTTCATCGGCCAGGGTGAACTTCGCCGTCGTGTCGAGATTGATGTCGCGCGCGCCGGTCTGCGAAATACCGTACGCCAGCGATCCGTCGACACTGAAGCTGTAGCGTTCGAAGAATCTCCGGCTCGCACCGAGCGATCCGCGCCACACCTTCGGCGCGCCAAATGCGTCGGCGAACAGGGTGACATTGCGGCGCTGGCCGAACGTGGACTGCGCGGGCGCGCTGCCGTCGCACTGGCTGGGAATCGTCGACGGGTCGGCGAGATAGGCCGCCCAATCCGGCACGGGCACACCTGCTCCGATGCATGTCAGTTGCGATTGCCCACCGGGCAGCCCGGTCGCGTCGACCGCCGAGGCCACGAGATTCGACGAGATGCGGCCGCGAAATTCACCGACGCCGCCGCGCAGGATCCAGCTGGCGTTGAAGTTCCCGCCGCCGAATCCGCCGCCGCGCTGCCCGCCGGGCGCGGCGCGGTTCGGGTTCCGGCCTGCGCCCTGACTGTCCGCCGACGCGCGTGCGATGCCGGTGAAGTAGGTGAAGCCGATGCGCGGGCTCAGGTGCAGTTCGGACGGCGTCTGGTCCGTACGTCGCGCGAACAGGGACTCGATCTCCGCATTGTATTCCGGCGTCTGCGGAAAGCGCGACCCCTCGAGCCG
>JAYTEJ010000411.1:0-9146 GCA_043735365.1 Acidobacteriota bacterium | reverse complement strand
CTCTACTCAGGGATTGCTCCCCTTTCGCGTTCGACTTGCATGTGTTAGGCACGCCGCCAGCGTTGATTCTGAGCCAGGATCAAACTCTCAAGTTAAAGTTGTCGATTCCCCTTTCGGGGTCTCAAACGCGTTTAACGTTAAGCGCCTGTTGATGACTTGGCTCTAACGTTGTTCAGTTCGTCAAGTTATGAGTGGTTCGCAGCCGGCCCGCAGTCGGTGAACTACACCTCCTGCACCGGAAAGCACTGCGCCACCCGCTGATACTCGACGGGTTACCCGACTCCACTTCGCGCTTCGCCCGCCTCCGCCTTCCGGCTTCGGCACGCCAAAGCAGCTTAGCTTCGTCGAGACTGTGCTTGCACGTTCTATCTAGTTTTCAAAGAACCGGATTTCTTACTTCGCTCCCCGCCGCCTCTTTCGCGTTCAGGGGAACCTTACAATCCTACCAACGCTTGCCGACCGTGTCAACCCCTCGCCGCCACTTTCTTCGTTCTTTTTTTCGGAGTCGCGCTATCGCTCACATTCGAGCGCCGCACGCCGAAGAACGGCTTGGGATTGGCTATCCTGAAAAGGATGTCAGTCGCTCCGACCGTCGCCGGCCGGTCACGCTTGCAGAAGAACGAATATACGACGCCGAAACCTGACTGTCAACCCCATTCCGCTGTCCCCATTCCGCTGTCGCGGACGTTGGTATTCGCCGGCGCGCCAAGCGCACCTGCACGATGCGAGCAATCTTAGGCCGCCGCCACCGCCGCGTCAACCTCGACCGCAGCGCGTCGACCGCAGCGCGCACCGGCTACGGCTTCCCCAGCAGCTCGGTCCAGTTGACCACCACCTCGATCGGCGGAATCGCCTGCTCCGCCTGGCGGACGTTCACCACCATCTGCCCCTGCGGCCCGACCGCGAAATCGGACCCGCCCAACACCTCGGGAATCGTCACGTGAAACAGCCGGTTCGGCGCGCTCATGCTCCACGACCCCGTCGCCGGCACCGCCGCCGCGGCGATCCACTGATCCAGCGTCAGGTAGAACAACTCCCCGCTGTCGCGCCGCCAGTGCGGCTCGGCGCCGCCGTTGGCCGACACCTGCCAGCGCGCCCCGGTCGCGGGGATCGGCTCCACATACACCTCGGCACGCCCCGACTCGGTCGACATGTAGGCCAGCCAGTGGCCATCCGGCGAGAACTCCGACTGCCACGTCTCCGCCGTGAAGCTTGGCCGGATCAGCGCCGGCTTCTCCTTCGGGTCGAGCGAGTACCGCCACAGTCCGCTGCGCAGCACCGTCACAGTGAGCGTCTTCCCGTCAGGCGACCAGTCCTCGACCATCTTGTCGGTCTCGGACTTCCACAGCACCTGCTCCTCTTCGAGCACGTCGAGCGTCTTCACGTAAAGGTCGTAGCTCGTGGCTCGTTTCGACGAGAACGCCAGCCGGCGGCCGTCCGGCGACCACGTCGGACGGATGTCCGGGCCGACGTGGCTGGTCAGGCGCGCCGCCCGCTGCGACGCCGGCTCGAGCAGCCACAGATCCGGATTGGGCGCATCCCCCTGCACCTCCTCGGTGGCAATCCGGGTCCCGTCGGGTGAGAACCGGGGATGCCTGAAGAACCCGGTGCCGGTCAGTTCCCGCAGCTCATGGCCCGTCCGGTCGAACAGGGTCAGCCTCGTCGCCGGCAGGCCCTCGTTCGCCCGGTACACCAGAATCCCGGTCGACGAGACGTCGAACGCGGCGTCGCTGGCGAGATGGAACTTCACCCCCGAGGCGATCTCGACCGGCTCGCCGCTGAAGGTGGCCGTGCCGGCGTCGAACGGCTGGGCCGTCAGGAGGTAATTGCGCACGAACAGCAGATGGCCGGTTGGTGAATAGGCGACGCGCGAATACGCGGGCATCAGCTTCCGGCGCATCGTCGAGTCGAGCGATCCGACGTAGACGCCGGTCCGCTCCGGGACGCGGCTGCGAACCACATACAGAAAACGCCGGCCGTCCGGCAGGAACTCCGGCCAGCCGCACTGGTAGTCGCCGCTCGCCTCGTCCATGGGGACGACGATGGAGCGATCCGCGCCGCTGGCCGAGACCCGGACAATGCCGCCGGCGGCGGCGAAAATCAGCACCCCGGCGCTGTTCCAGTCGCCGCCGTGGGGCGCCTGGGCCTCGGTCAGGTTTTCGACGTTGCCGCTCGAGAGCTCCACCGTCTTCAACCGGCCGCCGGCAAAGAAAGCCAGCCGCCGGGAGTCCGGCGACCAGAACGGCGTCTCGCTGGTCTCCGCCTGCTTCAGCGCCCGCCCCTGGAGGGTGTCCATCGATCGCAGCCACAGCACCGTGTGTCCGTCGATGGTCGTCCCGAACACGACCGTCCGCCCGTCGGGCGAGACGCGCGGCCACGAACCGCTGTTGAACGGCGGGCCAATCATCAGGCGAACAAGCGGCGCAGCGGGCGCGCGCGCCGGCAGCGCCCACCAGACCGCCGCGGCCGCGATCAGCGTCGCCAGCGTCGCCAGGCCCAGCGCCCAGCGCGCCGATCTGGATCGGCCACGTCCGACGGCGCTCTCCTCGAGCTCTCGGCTCATCGCCCCCCGGGCCCCATGGGCCGCGAAGATCCCCGCGAGCGCGTGCTCCAGCTCGCCGACCGTGTGGAAGCGCGCCGCCGGATCGGCCGCCGCAGCGCGCTCGACGATCTGCACGACGGGATCGGGCACCTCCGGACGGATGTCCCGCAGCCGCACGCGCTCGCCGCCGGTGTGGAGGCGGCGAATCTCGTTCACGTCCGCACCCTCGACCGGATAGTGGCCCGAGAGCAGGTAGAAGAGCAGGACGCCGAGGCTGTAGATGTCTGACGTGAAGGACGCCGGCCGCCCCTCGAACACTTCAGGGGCGATGTACAGCGGCGTTCCGGAGATCGCCGGTGTCGCGCTCCCCTCGGCCGCCTGGACGCCGCTGAAGTCCATCAGCACGAGACGGCCGCCGGTCTCGCGCATCACGTTGTGGGCCTTTATGTCGCCATGCAGGAGCCCGGAGCGGTGCAGCGCGGACAGGGCCTGGCACAGGTCGATGCCGATGCCGGACACTTCGCGCGCACTCATCGGGCCGCGCTCGCGCACCACGCTGGCGAGCGTTTCCCCCTCGATGAACTCCATCCAGATCCCGACCTGATCGCCGACCTGCTCGGCGCCGTAGACCGCGACGACATTGGGGTGGCGGATGCGCGCGAGGTTACGGGCTTCTTCGAGGGGCGCGCCCAGGGGCGCCTGCAGCAGGACTTTGAGCGCCACTTCGCGATCGAGTTGCGCGTCCCACGCTCTGTAGACCGTCCCGAACGCGCCCTGACCGACGGTCTGGAGAAGCACCAGGTGCTGCCACGCCCCGGGCGAGTCCGGCGGGACCTGGTCTGGTTCAGGGGCGGACGGCTGGTCGCCGCCGCGATGCGCCTCGACCACCGACGCCACCCGGCGCAGCTCCGCCACCACCCGGCGGGTCGCGTCGCCGGCTCCGGGCGGAATCACCGCGGTCCAGTCCACCGGCTTGCCGTCGCTGACGTCGTTGGCCAGCGCGATCAACCAGGCGTCGTCGTCAGGAGTCGCGGTCATGCCCCATGACTCCGGCCAGCCGCAGCAGGGCGCGGCTGACGGCGACGCGGGTGGAGCCGACGGAGGGCTTGCCCGCGAGAGGGGCGATCTCCGAATAGTCGAGGCCGAGCTCGACCCTGGCAATGATGAGCTCGCGATCCGACTCGCTCAGCTTCTGCAGCGCCTGCTCGTAGCGCTCGGCGGTTTCACGCCCAACCGCCAATTCGAACGGCGATGGCTCGGGAGTGGCGCTTCCCGACGGCAGCTCTTCACCCGCCGGACGTCGGTTGGCGCGGCGCACCGCGTCCGACACCCGGTTGCGGACCGCCTGGCACAGGTAGGCGCAGAACGCCTGTTCGTGCTGGGGCTCGAAACTCTCGAGCTTGCGGATGGAATGGAGCAGGGTGTCCTGGACGATGTCTTCGGTGTCCAGGTGGTCTCGGGCCCACCCCGGCAATCGGCCGTGCGCCCAGCGCCGGAGGCGCGGCAGATACCGCGCGCAGAGCTCGTTTCTCGCGCGCTCGTCCCCCTGCTGAGCTCTGAGGAGCAATGTCATCGAGGACGTAACGACTGGCGGCCGCGAGGAGCGCGGTCCTGACAAGCCCGACCGCACAGAGTCGTCAATCATGAGGTGGTTCTGACCGCGACATGATATCCCGGTACTGACGTCCCGACGACAGAGATATCGCCGCGCCGACGCTCAGCGCACTAGCGCAATCCGCACCGCATTGCGTCCCACCTGGAGCGTGAATCCCGGCCTCGCGGCATCGAGCCGGAGGCGCGCGTCCGTCACGCGCTCGCCGTCCATCCGCACCGCGCCCTGCTCGATCTTCCGCGTCGCTTCACTGGCCGACACCGCCAGGCGGCACTCCACCATCACATGGGTGAGGCGGGGCCCTCCCTCGTCGCCCATCGCGATCGTGACCGCCGGCAGGGCGGCGGCATCGATTTCCTTCCTGGCGAACCGGCGCTCGAACTGTTCCGCGGCGCGCGCCGCGCCGGCGGCGCCGTGGTAGTCGGCGACGATCAGCGTTGCCAGATCGACCTTCGCCTGCTTCGGATGGAGCGCGCCGGACGCGACCTGGCCGCGCAGCTCCGCAACCCGGGCAGGCGAAAGGTCGGTGAGCAGAGCGTAGTACTTCCACATCAGCTCGTCGGAGACGGACATCAGCTTGCCGAACATCTCCTCCGGCGGCTCCGACACGCCGACGTAGTTGCCCAGACTCTTCGACATCTTCTCGACGCCGTCCAGCCCCTCGAGCAGCGGCGTCGTCATCACAATCTGCGGCTCGAGATCGAACGACGGCATGATGTCGCGGCCGACGTTGAGGTTGAAGAGCTGATCGGTGCCGCCCATCTCGACGTCCGCCTCGAGGACGACGGAATCGTAGGCCTGGGCCAGCGGGTAGAGAAACTCGTGGACGGCGATTGGCTTGCCCGCCTCGTGGCGGGCCCTGAAGTCGCGCCGCTCGAGCATCTGCGCGACGTTGTAGCGGGCCGCGAGCTTGATCCAGCCGTAGCTGCCGAGCGGCTCCAGCCATTCGCTGTTGAAGCGGACCACGGTACGCTCAGGATCGAGGATCTTGAAGATCTGTGTCTTGTAGGTCTCGGCGTTGGCGGCGATCTCCTCCGGCGTCAGCGGCGGACGGGTCTTCGATCGCCCGGTCGGATCGCCGATGAGCGCGGTGAAGGCGCCGACCACGTAGACGACGGTGTGCCCGAGATCCTGGAAGTGCTTCATCTTGCGGATGAGGACGGTGTGACCGAGGTGCAGATCCGGCGCGGTCGGGTCGAACCCGACCTTGACGACCAGCGGCCGGCCGGTGCGCTGGAAGCGCTCGAGCCGCGCCCGCAGCTCCGCGACGCGGACGACGTCCACGCACCCCCTGGTCAGGAACTCGATCTGCTCGTCAATGGTCATCACTGCCGCAATTATAGGGCGAGGCGGCTTTTCTCCCGCCGGCGCCCGGGGCGGGCCGGGGCGCGCTAACATAACGACGGATGTCTCCTGCATCGACGCCGCGCGGCCTGAGCCGGCGCGCGCTCCTCAAAGGCGCCGCCTCGGCCGGCATCGGCGTCGCCGCCGGCGCCTTCGCGCACGGCTACGCCTACGAGCGCTACGACGTCGAAGTCACGCGCGACACGGTCGCGGTCTCGGGGCTGCCCGAAGCCCTGGCCGGCCTGCGCATCGGTCTGCTGACGGACATCCATCGCAGCGACACCGTCCCCCACTCCCTGATCGCCCTCGCGGTCCGGCTGATGATGAAGGAGGCGCCCGACCTCATCATCCTCGGCGGCGACTACGTCACCTGGGGCAACCGCCGGTTCGTGACCCCGGCGGCGGAATCGCTGGCGCCGCTCTCGGCGCCGCACGGCGTCTTTGCGATTCTCGGCAACCACGACGACGACCGCGACATGCCCGCCGCGCTCGCCGCCACCGGCGTCGCGGTGCTGCGCGATGCCCGCACCCGTTTGACGATTCGGGGAGAAACGCTGGAACTGGCGGGAATCCGCTACTGGACGCGCAAGCTCTCCGAGATCGCCCGCGTCCTGCGCGGCGCTTCGCCGAACGTCATCCTCCTCGCCCACAACCCGCTGCGGCTGGCCGAGGCGGCGGCGCTCGACGTGCCGCTGGTGCTCAGCGGCCATACGCACGGCGGCCAGGTGGTGCTGCCGGGCATCGGTGCGATCGCGGCGCGGGAATTTCCGGTGGTCGCGGGCACGGGGCGCCGGCAGGGAACGGCGATCTTCGTCAGCCGCGGAGTCGGGACGGTCTACATCCCGGTGCGGCTCAACTGCCCGCCCGAGGCGGCTGTCCTCACCCTGCTGCCGGGCAGGCCGGAGTCGTAACCGGACGGGGCAGGAAGCGGCGGCCCTCAATCTTCCAGCCGCCGTCGAGCAGCAGCTGGACGGCCTCCGGGTAGATCCGGTGCTCGACGTCGAGGATGCGCGCCGCCAGCGTCTCCGCGGTGTCGTCGTCCGCCACCGGCACTGCCGCCTGGCGCACGATCGGGCCGCCATCGAGCTCGCCGGTGACGAGATGCACGGTGGCGCCGCTCACCCGGACGCCGTGCGCGAGCGCCTGGGCCTGAGCATCGACGCCGGGAAACGACGGCAGCAACGACGGGTGAACGTTGAGGATTGCCTCCGGGAACGCCTCGAGCAGCGGCGGTCCGACGAGCCGCATGAAGCCCGCCAGGCACACGACCCTGACTCCCCGCTGCCGCAGCAGCCGCGCCAGCTCCGCGTCGTAGAGACTGCGCGAGGTGAAGGCGCGATGGTCGAGCACCAGCGTCTCGATGCCGGCCGCTTCGGCCCGGCGCAGGCCCCCGGCGTCCGCTCGATTGGAGATGACCACCGCGATCGACGCCCGCAGGCGGCCGTCCGCCACCGCGTCGACCAACGCCTGCAGGTTGCTGCCGCGGCCGGAGATGAGCACGCCCACGGTGCGGCTGGCAGGACTGTTCTTCATGCCGTCAGCTCGTGTAGACGACCTGGCCGTCGCCCCGGGTGACGTGGCCGATGGGCACCGCTCCGTCTCCGCCGGCCTCGACCAGCGCCCGCAGCACCTGGCGCGCGTCGGCCGCGGCACAGACCACGACCAGCCCGATCCCCATGTTGAAGGTCCGCAGCATGTCTGCCTCCGGGACCTGCCCGGCCTGCTGGAGAAAGCCGAACAGCGGCGGCGGCGTCCAGGCGCTCCGGTCGATGACCGGCGACGTGCCGGCGGGAAAGATGCGCGGCAGGTTGTCGGTGAGCCCGCCGCCGGTGATGTGCGCCATGCCCTTGATCGATCCGGCGCCGAGCAGCGGGCGGATGACCGGCAGGTAGGATCGGTGCGGAACGAGCAGCGCCTCGGCGGCGCTCATGCCGGTACCCGGAAGCCGCGCATCAATCCCCAGGCCGGCGGTCTCGAAGACGATGCGCCGCGCCAGCGAGTAGCCGTTGGTGTGCAGGCCGGACGAGGGCAAGCCGATGAGCACATCGCCGGGCGCAATCGCGCGGCCGTCGATCAGCCGATCGCGCGCGACCGCGCCGACGATGAAGCCGGCGAGATCGTACTCGCCGTCCGCGTAGAATCCCGGCATCTCGGCCGTCTCGCCACCGAGCAGCGCGCAACCGTTCTCGCGGCAGGCACCGGCCAGCCCCTCGACCACCTCGACCGCCACATCCGCATCGAGGCGCCCGGTCGCCAGGTAGTCGAGGAAAAACAGCGGCTGGGCGCCTTGAACCAGGATGTCGTTGACGCAGTGATTGACCAGATCGGCGCCGATGGTGCGATGCCGCCCGGCCATGAACGCCACCCGCAGCTTGGTGCCGACGCCGTCGGCGCTGGCGACCAGGACCGGGTCCGTGACTCCGGCGCTGTCGAGCCGGAACAGCCCCCCGAAGGATCCGATCTCCGACAGGACGCCGGGCGTGAAGGTGCCACGCGCCAGCGACCGGATCCGCCGCACCACTTCGTGGCCCGTTTCGATATCGACGCCGGCCTGCTTGTAATCCATCAGAATTCGAGCGTCTGAATGAGCGTCGTCGCAATCCGGCGGGTCGCCGAGCCAGCCGGGGCGGCCCAGTAGCCGCGCCGGACGATGGCGAAGAACCGCTCCTCGTCGAGGTCCTCTTCCAGCATGTCGAAGGCCTCGCCGACGAGGACGATGCCCGGTTTCGGATCCTCCAGGGCTTCGAGCGTTTTCAGCATCGCCGGCGGATTGCGGAGCGTGACGGCGCCCAGCGCCAGCGCGATGGCGGCGCGCGCCGGGTCGCGGCTCGGCGCACCGACCTCGATCAGCAGCGCCGCCGACGCCTGGTCTCCGGCAGTCGCCAGCGCCGACAACCCCGCCGCCGACGCCCGCAGCAGCTCCTGATAGCCGGCGGTCGCGACCGAGAACCGCAGCGCCTCCGCGAGGTAGCCCTGATGCGACGAGCAGTTCACGCCGAGGAGACAGATCGCCGCCGCAATCGACGGCTGGACGCCCGTGGGCGCCGTCCGCTGCAGCCCGGCGAGCAGCTCGAGGGAACGCTTGTCGCCAATCTTTCCCACCGCCAGCACCGCGTCGTCCTGGAGCGGACCCTCCAGCCCGGCGACCGTGGTCAGCACCGGCAGCACGGCGGCGACTTTGTAATCCCCCATCGCCTCGATGACGCCGCTGCGGAAGAAGTCCTGCCCTTTCATCACCAGATCGGGCAGGAGATCGCGGACCCTGGGGTCGGCCGCGGACGCGGCCAGCGCGCGGGTCAGGGCCGGCCGCACAAACTCCGACTCCTCGCGCGGCAGCGCCGCCACCAGGCGCGGAAGGATCGCCGGATCGGGATTGTGCTCGAAGTAGGCGTAGGCGGCGGCGCGCAGGCGGTCGTTGGAATTGGCGAGCAGCCCCGCGAACACATCCCCGGTCCGCGGATCGTTGAAGCCGGAGAGGAGGATGAGCGAGCGAAAGCGGACGTAGCCGTCCTTGTGGCCGGCGACTGCCGCGGTCAGTGCCGGCACCGCCATCGCCGGCGGGGCGCGGCGGATGGTGCGCGCCGCGGTGACGCGCACAGCGTAGTCGATGGCGGCGAGCCGATCGATGGCCGCCTGGAGCTCGGCCGG
>JAYTEJ010000410.1:0-5550 GCA_043735365.1 Acidobacteriota bacterium | reverse complement strand
GGCATCGCCATGGGCACGGGCACCGACATCGCCATCGAGAGCGCCGGCATCACCCTGCTTCGCGGCGACCTTCGCGGCATCGTCAGCGCGCGGCGCTTGAGCCGGGCGACGATGAAGAACATCCGCCAGAATCTGTTTCTGGCGTTCATCTATAACGCCATCGGCGTGCCGGTGGCCGCGGGCGCGCTCTATCCGTTCACGGGAATCCTGATCTCGCCGATCTGGGCGAGCGCGGCGATGACCTTCAGTTCAGTGTCGGTGATCGGAAACGCGCTGCGGCTGCGACGGGCGCAACTGTGAGGCCAGTTCGCTTCCCGCGGCAATGACCGCCGCGGATCAGAGGGGGCGCAGCAGCAGCCAGAGCGCCGCGGCCGCGAGGCCGGCGGCGCTCACCATCCGGCTGCGATGGCCGAGCGGCGCCAGCTTCTCGAACAGGACGAACCCGGTCAGCGCGGCGATCGTCCACAGATTCATCACCCCGCCGACGAACAGCAGCAGCATCAGCGCCCAGCAGCAGCCGACGCAGAACACGCCGTGGCGGAGGCCGAGACGGAAGGCGGCGGCCGCTCCGGGTCTGATGTAGGCGGTGAGGAAGGCGACCGGCGATCGGCAGGTGTCGAGGCAGGCTTGCTTGAACGGCGTCAGCTGATACACGGCCGCGGCGAGCAGGACCGCGGCGCCGGCCGCCGGGCTCACCAGCGTCATCATCGGCGACAGAACAAGTGCCGCGCCGAGCAGCCGCTGGACCAGCGCCAGCGCGACGCTGAACCCCGCCCACACCAGCAGATACCCGGCCGCCATCGGATAGACCCGCAGCGCCGCGCGCGGCCCGCCGCTGCGGCGCATGATCGCGGCATACATGAGCAGCACCGGCGCCGCCGACGGCAGCATCATGCCGATCATCATGACGATCCACATCGCGCAGAGGAGCGCGACGTGGGGCGCGTCCCAGACCGGGGTCATCATCCAGGCGGACGGACCGGTCATGGCGCCGTACATGTCGCGCGCCATCGGCACGATCCACACCCAGCAGAGCGCCGAGGTCGCCACGATCGCGGCCGCGAGCAGGGCGCGCTCGTGGCGCACCACGGTTTCGAGGGCGGTGCTCGCGGCCGGCGTCGCGCCGCTCATTCAGCGGACGACGCCGTGCGTGCTCCAGTGCACGTGCGCCAGGTGGGCGTGGGTATCGGTGAAGTCGAGGGCAATGCGCCCGCCGGCCCTGGCGGTGCCGCTGGCGAACTCCGCCTCGGTGAACTCGAAGCCGGCCGGGAGCGTCACCCGCGCTCGGTTCGGCTTGCCATTCACGGGATTGAGAATCGGTCCGACGGTGCCCTCGACGACGTCGGGGACGCGGACGGAGGCGCGCCGGTTGTCGTAATCGATCGTCATGTCGATCGGGCGCGACAGCGTCGGCAGGAACTCGGTCACCATGCTGGCGAAGACCGCCCAGACGACCGTGCCGGGCTCGGTCTCCCGGCCGTGGGCCACGGCTTCAATCGCGTCGCGCTGCGCGGCGCTGGCGCGCTCGTCGACGATCACCTGCAGCGTGCCGTTGCCCTTGTGGATCGGTCCCGGCCATGCGGCAAGGATGCCCCAGCGCAGCCCGTCGAGGGGCACGTCGCCGAAGCGGCCGCGATCGATCTGCACGAAGATCAGCGCCCGGCAGTCGCCGTGGGTCGGGAGACGGCTGAATTGGCAGGGGCATCCGCAATCGCAGTTGCAGGTGACCATCTCGGTGCCCTGCATGGTCCATTCGGTCAATGGCACGGTACCTCCTCGAGTGGAAACAAGTCAGTGGTCAGGTCCACCCCTGCTCGATCATCGCTGCCTTCCACTGGGCGGAGGTTTCGAGCGCGGTGTCCTGCGAGCGGCAGACCTCGGCGCGCTGGACCGAGCCGGCGACGTCCAGCCGGATCTCCCAGCCGAGATGATGGGTGAGCAGGTGGCAGGCGGCCTCGAGCTGCTGTCCGCAGCGGGTGCGGTGCAGGCGGAACAACTCGCCAACCAGCAGGGGATCGCCGTCTTGCGTGGGCGGGTGGGGGAGCTCGCCAGCCATCCAGGCCAGCATACCACCGGGTCCGGCGCGCGTTCCAGGGCGACAGGCTCGCCGATGGTGCGGGGGCCGGCCGACCCGGCCCCCGCGATCGCGCTCCGCCGGCTGGCGGATGTCTGCCGCCGGTTTGCAGCCGCCGCTGTTATCCCTCGCTCGGGACGCCGCAGGTGTTGGCGGGGAACCGCAGCGTGACGACGAAGGGCCCCGGGGGACGCTCCTGCCATGTCGGGGCGAACGTCGGGGTGCTCACTGCGAGCGACCCCGGTGGCGGGGACCGCCCTCCGCCCCATGCAGCGCCAACCGCCGTTCTGCCGTATAGTGGCCACGCCATGACATGGCTGACCGGACTCATCGTCGCGGTAATCGTGGCCGGGCTGGCGGCCCTTACCGGCATCAAGCCGAAGGGCACGCGCCACGTCGCCGGCACGCGCATGATGGGCGTCGCGCGCGTCGTGCTGATCATCGCGGTCGTCATCGTGGCGATCGCGTACATGGCATCGAGGAGATAGCAAGAGGTTCGGGGTTCCAGGTTCCGGGTTCCGGGTTCTGGTTCGGAAAATATCGCCTGATCTCACCAGCTAATATCCCGCCCCGTTCCCGCCTCTCTTCCCACAGGCGCCCTTCCATGCCGGAGGGGCGTTGCGGCACCAGAACAAGAGCCTCCTCGTCTCTGACGCACTTGAGGGCGTGTTCGACGGCAGCCGACTCAACTGACGGCGCGACGTCGTCGCGACGGGATCAAGGCATATGGACACGCCCGAAAAGAGCGGCCCGATCGCCGGCGCGGCGCCGCGACGGCAGGCGGCGCCGTGGCGGCTCGTCCCGCTCGCCGCGACAGCAACGCTGGCGGCGGTGGCGTGGCGGTGGCCCGCGCTGCTCGATGGCCGGGTGGGATCGCTCGTCGCGACGTCGCTCGTCGCGCTTGCGCTGGCCGCCGCGGCGCTGGCCTTCGTGATGGCCAGGCGGCTGCCGCTGGCGGCGCGGCTGATCGGCGCCGCGGTGGCGCTTTACGGCGTCGCCGCACTCGTCCAGGGGGCGGCCGCCGGCGTGACGTTCGGCGCGATGACCCGCGGGGAGGGGCTGTGGCAGCCGCTGCCGTGGTGGCTGCGCGGCGCCTTCGTCGGCGGATGTGTCGTGCTGCCGATGGCGGCACTCGTGCAGGCCGTGAAGAGCGGGTCGCGCGGCTGGCGGACACCGGGCGGCACGGCCTGGAGGGAGCTGAACGAGGCGCTCGTCTATGCGCTGTGCGCCGCGACCGCCTTCTCGACGTGGTTGCCATTTCTGCAGGCCTCCCGGCAGAACGGTGGCGGCGCCGCGTCTGCCGCGTCTACGCCGCTGGCTGAACCGCTGGCGGCATCCCCCGCGGCCGCCAGTCCCACGGCCGACCTCGACCCGATCGCGGCCGTGAAGGCCATCTCCGCACTGTCGGATCGGGTCGCCCGTGTCGACTGGGACGTCGCGGCACGAGCGGCCGTGCTCGGCCCCGGCGTCGAGCCGGCGTTTGCGTACGTGCGCGATGCCATTCGATACGAGGCCTACCCGGGCGTGCTGCGCGGCGCCAGCGGCACCTATACGGCACGCGCCGGCAACACGCCCGATCGGGCGCTGCTGCTGGCAGCGCTGCTGGCGAGCAAGAAGATTCCGACACGTTTTGCGATCGGCACCCTGGACGAGAGCGCCCGCGAGCGGTTGTGGCAGCGGCTGTTCGACACCAGCATCCCCGGCATTCCGCGTCCTGCGCCGTCGGCGGCGCCGGCGCCGGCCACCGGAACGTTGCGGCAGCGCGTCTACCTCCGCGCGGCGCACGACTACGGCGTGGCGCGGGCCGCCCTCGGCAAGCGGCTGCCGCCGGTCACGAAACCGACGCGGGAAGAAGTGCTGGCGGAAATGAATCCACACGTCTGGGTCGAGGCGGAAGTGGATGGCCGCTGGATCGATCTCGACCCGTCCTTTCCCGACTCGAAGCCGGGATCGACCAGCACGGCCGTGGCGCAAACCGTCACCGCCCTGCCGGCGGACCTCTATCAAACAGTGACGGTGCGGTTGAAGGTCGAGGAGCTGTCGCACGGCGATCTCACCCAGACGACCGTTCTCGACACGACCGCAAACGCGGTGGACCTGATCGATCGGCAGATCTTCGTCGCCCACATCCCGGGGAAGCCCATCGCGATGGCCAACATCGGCGCCTCGCTGGGCGGCTACGTGACGTGGACGCCGGCGTTGTGGGTGGGCGGCGAGTTCACCTACGGCACCACCTTCACCATCGACGAAGCCGGGTCGCAGGCCCCGGCCGTCGATGCAGCGCAGCCGGCCGGATCCGGCGAGGGGGGTCTGGCGGGAGCGATCGACGCGCTGTCGGCCCGTCCCCCCGGTATTGCGCCTTCAGCGGCGGCACCGACGGGCCCTGTCTTCGTCGCCGAGTCCCTGGAGCTCGAGCTGCGCGCTCCTGGAGGCCAGCGCGAGATGACGCGCCGCACACTCGTCGATCGGGGCAGCGCGGCGTGGCGGACGAAGAAGCCGCTCGCCGCGTCGGATCTCCCTCGGCTCGAGCGCGGCGATCAGGGCCCCACCGCGATGCGCGCCATGCACAACGTCTGGTTCAGCGCCGGCCCGCACAACCTCGCCGATTACGCCGACGCCATCCAGGATCTGGCCTTGAAGGAGCTGGACGGAGCGTTTCCCGAGGATCGGCCCGCGTCGGTCACGGCCGGGGCCGGCATAGTGGAGGGCGAGCCAGAATTTTCCGACGGCGTCTGGCCGTTCGCGCTCCAGAACTTCGCCTGGCTGGTGTGGACCGACCACGGCGCCATCCCGCGCCTCAACGACACGCCCGGCTTGCGCTTCTATGCTGCCCGGCCGCGGATTTCGATCTTTACGAGGATGGCGGATCGATCGGGTGCGATTCAGATCGTGACGGATCTGCGACGCGACGACCTGCGCGCGGTGGCGGCGCCTTCAGTCACGCCGGATGTAGTGGCGGCAAAGAAGCTGTGGTTCGGTCTGGTGCAGGGGGCGTTCGAGCACGAGATGCTCGCCGACACCATCGCTGCCAGCGGCGGCGACCGCGCCGGCGTCGAGACCACGAGCGCGCGGCTTGGCGACGATGGCGTGGTCGTGCTCGCGCCGGGCGATTCGCTGCCGTCCGGGTCACACGCGCCACACCCCGAGTCGGCGGCGCGCCTGTCGGCGGCGCTGTCCGACGGCAAAACGATCGTCGCGCCGGTCGGGGCCCTCGACAGGCGCGGCGCCTGGTGGGAAATCACCGCCGGAAACGGCGAGACCGCCGCCGTCGGCGCGCTCGATCTGCACCGCGGCCGTGGCGCCTACAACCCGAACTACGACCTGCCGAAAAGCGGCAAGCCGGTGCAGCAGAACCCCTTCGGCGGCCAGAAGCCGAATTACACGCCCGAAGCGGCTAAGGAAGCGCGTGATGCGCAGCGAGCGGCGAACAACGCGAAGCGATCCGCCGACTACGCCAAGAACTATCAGCGGCAGCA
>JAYTEJ010000409.1:0-2475 GCA_043735365.1 Acidobacteriota bacterium | reverse complement strand
CTGGAGCCGCGTGAGATCATCGCGGTCCTCGACCTCGGCGCGGCGCGGCCGGGCTCACGCATGTTCCACATCCGCAACGACGAAGTGCGCGCCCCCTACGGCGTCGAGGTCGCCCAGGTGGTGCCCGGCACCATCGCGCTCGAGATGGAGAAGTCGACGCGCCGCACGCTCCCGGTGGTGCCGGCCGTCGACGGCCAGCCCGCGCCGGGCTTCGTGCTCGGCCGCGCCCTGGCCGACCCGGAAACCGTCGAGGTAGCCGGGCCCGAGAGCCACCTCCGCCGTCTCACCGGCGCCACCACCGAGCCCGTCGACGTCTCGGGTGCGCGGGCGCGGGTCGCCGACGTGGTGACGGTTGGCGTCGCCGATTCGGCGGTCAGGCTGGTGAAGGCGCAGACCGCGCGAGTCACCGTCGAAATCCTCCCGGCGCCCCGCGAACGGGCGGTCGCCGGCGTCCCGGTCCGCTACCGCAATCTCGGCGCCGTGCTCACGGCCCAGGTGAAACCGGTCCTCACCACCGTCAGCGTCCGCGGCGCCCGCGAGAGCATCGAAACGCTCCGGGTCGGCGAAATCGAGGCGTTCGTCGATCTTGCCGGCCTCGGCCCCGGCCGCTACAATCTCCGGGTCCAGATCGATCCGTCCCAGCGCTTCGGGGTCACCGCCATCGACCCGGCCGAGGTCGACGTCACCATTAAATAGCAGCGCCGACGAAGGCGATTTCCGGTTTGCAGCATGTCCCATCGACTTTTCGGTACTGACGGTGTCCGCGGCCGGGCGGGAGACTATCCGCTCGACCACGACACGGTGGCGCGCCTCGGCGCCGCGCTGGTGCGCGCGATGACCGCCGGCGGGGCGGCGGCGCGGCCGCTGCGGTTCATCGTCGGCCGCGACACCCGCGAGTCGGGCGAGTGGATCGAGCGCGAGCTGGCGCGCGGCGTCCATTCCGCGGGGGGCGAGATTACCACCGCCGGCGTCATCCCCACCCCCGCCGTCGCCTACGTCACCCGCGCCATGGGCTTCGATGCCGGACTGGTGATTTCCGCCTCGCACAATCCCTTCGAGGACAACGGCATCAAGGTGTTCTCGGGTAAGGGAGAGAAGTTCACCGAGGCGCTGGAGCGCGAGGTCGAGGCGATCGTGCACGACGCCGGCTGGCAGGTGAGCGGCTCCGCCGACGCGCCGGTCGAGCGGACCGAGGTGATCGACGCCTACATCGACCACGCCCTGCGCGCGCTGCCCGAGCCGCACCGCCTCGGCGCCTTCAGGCTGGCGATCGACACCGCCAACGGCGCGACCACCACGGTGGCGCCAAAGCTGTTCGCGCAGCTCGGCTTCGACGTGATCGTGACCGGCGCGTCGCCCGATGGCCGCAACATCAACCTGGACTGCGGCTCGACCCATCCCGAGTCGCTGGCGCGCACCGTCCGCGAGCAGGGCTGCCGCATGGGGGTGGCCTTCGACGGCGACGGCGACCGCGCCATCTTCGTGGATGCCGCGGGGAAGATCGTCGACGGCGACGCGGTACTGCTGATGTGCGGCCGCCACTGGAAGGCGGGCGGACGGCTGCAGGGCAACGCCATTGCTGCCACCGTGATGAGCAACATCGGCCTCGAGATTGCCCTGCGCGAGAGCGGCATCGAGCTGGTGCGCTGCGCCGTGGGCGACAAGTACGTGATGGAGGAGATGGTCAGGCGCGGGCTGTCAATTGGCGGCGAGCAGTCGGGGCACATCATCTTCTCGGACCACCTCTTCACCGGCGACGGCATCGCCACGGCGCTGAGCGTGCTGCGGGTGATGGCGGAGACCGGGCGCGAGCTTGCCGATCTGGCGGGGGAGCTGGTCACCTATCCGCAGGTGCTGGTCAACGTCCGGGTGCGGGAGCGGAAGGAGCTGGCCTCGGTGCCGGCGATCGCCGCGGAGATGGCCAGGGTCGAACAGCAGCTGCACGGCGCCGGGCGACTGCTGGTGCGCTACTCCGGCACCGAGCCGCTGGTGCGGGTGATGATCGAGGGGAAGGACCAGCAGGAGATCCACGGCTGGGCCTCCTCGATTGCGGCCACGGTCAAGGAGCACCTCGGATGAGCGCGGGCGGCCCGGCGAAGCTGAGCGTCAACGTCAACAAGGTGGCGACGCTGCGCAACTCGCGCGGCGGCACGCTGCCCCGCGTGCTCGATGCGGTGCGGGTCGCCATAGATGCCGGCGCCGCCGGGATCACCGTGCACCCGCGCGCCGACGAGCGTCACATCACGGCCGCCGACGTCCGCCAAATTGCCGCGCTTCTCGAGCCGCTGCGTGGACGGATCGAGTTCAACATCGAAGGGGACCCGCGTCCCGGCCTGGTCGAGCTGGTGCTCGCCGTCCGCCCGGACCAGTGCACGCTGGTGCCGGTGTTTCCCGGCGAGGTGACCAGCCAGGCCGGCTGGCCCGCCGACACTCCGGCCGCCGCCCTGGCGGCGATCGTCTCGAGTTTCCACGCCG
>JAYTEJ010000408.1:0-4611 GCA_043735365.1 Acidobacteriota bacterium | reverse complement strand
CAGATCATCGACTGGGTGCCCCCGGAAGGGGGAGGCGGGCCGCAGTACGATGGCATGTGAGGGAACGGTTCAGGGTTCCGGGTTCAGGTTCCGGGTTCGGGGTTCCGGGCCCCTGGTGCGGTCTTCCGCGTTGCGCCAGCCGTGGGTGTGGCGGGAAGCTGGGAGCTGGAAGCCGGAAGCTGGAAGCTGGAAGCTGGAAGCTGGGAGCGGAAAGCTGGCGTGACTTGCTGACCCCCTCGCAGCGCTTGAAGACTCGCGCGATTGCGTTGGGTCTCGCGCCCGCCATCGCCGGCCTTTGCCGGACGCTGACCTGGACCGTCGAAGGCGCGGATCACTACGACGCCGTGCTGCGGTCTGGGCAGCAGCCGATCCTCGTCTTCTGGCACGCCCGCATTCTGCCCATCACCTGGTTCTTTCGCGATCGCGGCATCGTTGCGCTCACCAGCGCCAACTTCGATGGCCAGTGGATCGCGCGGGTGATCGAGCGGCTCGGCAACCACACCGTCGCCGGCTCGAGTTCGCGCGGCGGCATGCGGGCGCTGCTGCGGTTGAAGCGGGAGCTCGCAGCCGGCCACCCGGTGGCATTCGCCCTGGACGGGCCACGCGGGCCGGCGCGGATCGCGCAGCCGGGCGCGCTCTGGCTGGCGGCGCACACCGGCCATCCAATCCTGCCCGTGCACGCCGAGTCGAGCGCGGTGTGGGAGCTGGCGAGCTGGGACCGGACCCACATCCCAAAGCCGCTCGCCCGGACGGTACTGGTTGTCGGCGCCTCTTTCGTCGTCCCCCGCGATCCACAGCCGGGAGACGAGGCGCGCCGCGACCTGGAGGCCAGACTCGCGCAATGCGAGTCACGCGCCCGCGCACGGCTGACCTAGTTGCAGTCCCGCGATAAAGATGCGCTAAGAGAGGAGCAGTTCCATTACAGGGATAACCCTTATCGTCAGAAATAAGTCTGCCGGCGGAAGGACTATGCCGTAGCGGGCGTGGTAATCAGCGCAGTTTTTCCTTCCCGTCATGGCGTTGCGATTGCTCATGAGCGGTGATTCCAGTAAGGGGAACCGCAGCTGGACTTCGCCCGTCCGCGTGTGGCGTCCCCCTCGCGTCAATGCGGCCCACGGAGGACCTGCATCGGTATTCGCCGTCGGCGTCCATTCGACACTTCCACTCCCGTCATCGCCAAGCGCACGTTGCAGGGCCCGGGGCGCCGCGCGTGCATGCTGCTGCTTGCGCTGGTGCTGGCGTTAGCGGGCCTTGCCGCTCTTGACCCTGTGTTTCTCGACGCCGGCTCGCTGGTCACACTGAGTCCGCAGGGCGCGTCCGCCCTCATGATCCTGCAGATTACCGGCACCGGATTCAGCAGCATCGCAAGCGACAACGAGGTGACTTTCTCTCCGACAGCGGGAGTTCCCCTGTCCGCGACGGCCACGGCGGTCGCCACGGTGGACGTCACCAGAGGAATCAAGCGGGTTTCGGTTCGCGTACCCGCCGGATTGCCCCTCGGGCCCTCCGGCCTGCGCGTGCTGAATAAATCCACCGGCGAAATAAGCCTGGGGCTGGGTGTCGAGATCATTGCCCTACAATCCGTTGGTCCGGACACGGCCCCGACCGGTGCGACCAACGTCGGCATTCGGATCACGGGCTCTCCCAACGCCGCGTTCAGCGCGGGCAACACCCGCGTCACGATGGGACAGGGTGTCACCGTCATCTCTACCACGGTGGAGTCGCCGACGACGGTGATTGCAACGGTGTCGGTTGCAGCCACCGCGACCGTGGGGCCGCGGACCGTCGTTGTGCAAAGCTCCACGCACTCGGCAGCCGCACTGAACGCCTTCACCGTCATCGCTCCGCCGCCGCCCAATCGCAGTCCCACCGCGACCGCCGGCGGCCCCTACGGCGGCGACACCGGCGCTTCGATCAGCTTCAGCGGCAGCGGCAGCGACCCGGACAACGATTCGCTGACCTTCGCCTGGGCCTTCGGGGACGGCGGCAGCGCGACCGGGGCGTCGCCGTCGTACACCTACGCCGCGGCGGGGTCCTACACCGCGACGCTGACGGTGACCGACGGCCGGGGCGGCAGCGCCACGTCCACCGCGACGGTGACCGTCACCGCGCCGCCGCCGCCCAATCGCAATCCCACCGCAGTAATCGCCGCGCCCGCGGACGCCGTCGCGGGCGATAGCGTGCTCCTCGATGGCCGCGGGTCGAGCGATCCGGACCAGGATCCCTTGACCTATGCTTGGACCTTCGGCGACGGCGAGTCGGTACCAAACGGCGCGTCATCGCTCTCTCACACATATGCGGGCGCCGGCAGCTACACCGTCTCGCTGGCGATAGGCGACGGCCGCGGCGGCAGCAGCACGGCGACGACGACGGTCCGCGTGGGTGCCCGCAATGCCGCGCCCGCTGTCAGCGCCGGTCCGCCACAGACGCTCACGCTACCCGCGCTCGCGACGCTCAGCGGCACGGCGAGCGACGACGGTCAACCCGCGGGGAGCACCGTCACTACGGTGTGGACGAAAGTCAGTGGGCCCGGCACGGTGACTTTCGGCAATGCCGTCGTCCCCGAAACGACGGCGGCATTCGATCAGCCGGGCACCTACGTTCTGCGCCTGACGGCAAGCGATTCGGTGCTCTCGACCACGTCAGACGTGACGATCATCGTGACTCCGGCGCCGCCCGTGAACCAGCGGCCGGCCGTCAGTGCCGGACCGGCACAGACGATCACCTTTCCCGCCTCGGCCACTCTTGACGGGACGGCGAATGACGACGGGCTGCCGGCGGGCGGCGCTTTGACGGTGGTGTGGAACACGCTCAGCGGTCCAGGCGCCGTGACTTTCTCCGCCCCCGCCTCAACGGCAACCAGGGCGACTTTCGCCGGGCCTGGTCTCTACGTCCTGCGGCTGACGGCGAGCGATTCGCTGCTGTCGACGACGTCAGACGTGACGATCACCGTGAACGCGAACGGATTGCCCGTCGCGCGGCCTGGCGGCCCCTACGCCGGCTCGACGGGCCAGGTCCTGACCTTCGACGGATCCGGCTCGAGCGATCCGGAAAACGAGCCGCTCACCTACAACTGGACCTTCGGGGACGGCTCGTCTGCGACCGGTGCGGTCGTCTCGCACGCATTTCTCACCGCGGACACCTACACCGTGACGCTGACGGTCCGCGATCCGGAAGGGAACACGCACGCGGCGCCGGTCGCTGCGGCCATCGGCCAGGCCAACCGGCCCCCGCTGGCAAACGCCGGAGGAAGCTACGCGGCTGACGCCGGGGCAACGATCGTGTTTTCGGGCGCGGGATCGAGCGACCCGGACGGCGACGCCCTGACCTTCGCCTGGAGTTTCGGGGACGGCGCCTCCGGCAGCGGTCTGGCGCCCACCCACGCCTATCTCACCCCCGGCACTTATACCGTGAACCTGACGGTGACCGACACGCACGGGCAGGGCGCCAGCGCCTCCACGTCAGCGACGATTGTCCCGGCGCAGGACCGCGCGCCGCCGGCGCTCTCGCTCTTTGGACCGAGGGAGGCCTTACCGGGCGCGCAGGTTCTGGTCACCGCGTCAGCCAGCGACAACGTCGGCGTCGCCTCGGTGACCTTCGACGTGGACGGCAGCGCGCCGACCACGTCCACGGCGGCCCCCTACGAGCGGGTGGTCACGATTCCCAGCCTTGCCAGCCTCGGCTCCGTCGTCGACGTGCGCGGAACGGCCCGGGACGCGGCAGGCAATATCGGCATCGCGCACGCCCTTATCACCATTGTGGCGGCGCCCGACATCGTGCGGCCCGTGGTGACGATCGCGCTTCCGCCTGGTGCCTCGGCCGGCTCGACCGTCCGCCTCTCGGCATCCGCCGTCGATGCGGGCGGCGTTGCCTCGGTAACGTTCTTGAGCGGCGCGACGGTCATCGGCACTGTTCGCACCCCGCCGTACGAGGCGGTGTTCCTGATTCCCGCCGGTACGGCGGTCGGAACGTCGCTCCCATTCACCGCACGGGCCGCGGACTTTGCCGGCAATGTCGCGGACAGTGTCGGCGCCCTCCAGGTCACGGCCCTCCCCGACACCGAGGCTCCGGTCGTGTCGCTGACCGCTCCCGCCGACGTGCTGCCCGGCGCCACGCTGCGCCTTTCGGCGACTGCATCCGACAACGTCAAGGTCAGTTCGGTGTCCTTCGTCGTCGACGGCGTGACGCTGATGACGCTGCTCGACGGACCCTACACCCTCGAGGTCACGATTGCCGGATCGCGAACCCCCGGCAGTGTCATTCATGCGCGCGCGGTCGCCACGGATGCCACCGGGCTCGAGGGCGTCAGCGACGCCGACATTCGCGTCGCAGCGCCGCCTTCCGGAACGGGAGGGATTGCCGGCGAGGTCTACGACGACACCACCGGACTGCCCCTTCCGGGCGCGACGGCCACGCTGGTGGATGCGGTTGGCCGCAGTGCGGTGACCGACGCGCAGGGGAGATACGACCTGGCGGCGGACGCCGGACTGGTCCGTCTCCGCATCACGCATCCTGGCTTCACGACGGTTGACCGCACGGTCGCTGTTCTGGGAGATACCGCGGCGACGCCGCCCGACGCGCGGCTGACGCCGATTCCGGCGGCCGGGCCGG
>JAYTEJ010000407.1:0-8558 GCA_043735365.1 Acidobacteriota bacterium | reverse complement strand
GCATCGGTGATGATCGCCGGGAGGCTGCGGTCGAGGTCCAGCGCCATCGGCAGCGGCGGACCGTCCGCCGCGTCCACGGCGCGGACCGCATCGCGGCAGACCGCGTTGACGTCCACCGGCGCCAGTTCGAAGGCGATCGGGCGCGCGAAATCCAGCACCTCTGAGACGATCCGGTTCAGCCGCGCCACCTCTTCGTCGATGTCCGCCACCGCCGACCGCAGCTGCTCCGGCGCGACCGGGTCGCGCTTCAGGCCGCGCAGCGCCGCCTTGATGATCATCAGCGGGTTCCGGATCTCGTGGGCGACGACGGTCGAGAGCCGTCCCAGCGACGACAGCCGCTCGCGCTGCGCCGCTTCCCGCTGGAACCTGGCAATCGACTGGGTCATGACGTTGAACGTCGTCGCCACCAGCCGCGCATCCTCGTCGTCCCACCGCGCGCGGTCGGGCAGCGCGATCTTTCTGGTGAGATCGCCGGTGGCCGCCATTTCGCGCATCGTCGCGGTGATGGCGCCGAGCGGGCGGGTCACGGTGCGGGCCACCGCGTAGCTGAGGATGATGGCGGCGAGAACCGCCAGGAACGCCGTGCCCGCCAGCTCCCGGTGGACGATCTGGAGGAACCGCAGCCGCTCGGTTCGCGATCGCAGGATCAGCGCCGTCGGGACTGGGGAGGGCATCGCCGGCGAGCGGATCGCCGCCGAGGTCAGCGGCAGCGGCCGGTTGACGAATACATACTCGCTGTCGCCCAGCGTCACCGTGCCGACGACGCCGGCGCCGACCAGCGAGGCCCGTGCCAGCGCCTCGTTGAAGCGCGCCGGCAGCGTCGACGCCTGAATCTCGTGCCCGAAGGCGAACGCCACCTCGCTCTGCGTCAGCGCCTTGAAGCGCCGGGCGGCCTCCTGATCGAGGCTCGATCCGACGCTGACCGTGCCCATCAGCTCCGGCCCGAGGAAGCTCGGGACCGAAGCCACCTGAATGACGCCGCCGGCCTGGCTCCAGAGCGACAGCGCCTCGTGTCCCTCGGTCGCGCGCCGGATGGCGTCGGCGGCGTCGCCGTCGTCGCGCGACATCCGCCGCCGTCCCGCCTCCGCCAGCACCCGGCCCGACGGGTCGGTGACGACGAACAGATCCGAGCCGATGCGGCGCTGATATTCCTCGGCGAGCGGCTGCACGGTCGGGCCGTCTCTGGTGTAAAGGGCAGCCTTGAGGTTCGAGAGGTCGGCGATCAGCGTCGCCTCGCGGGTGAAATGGTCGAAGAGGTAGATGCGATATTCCTCGAGCAGCGTCCCGGCCTCCTCGACGCCGCGCCGCAGCTCGCTTTCAGCCTGGGTGGTCACCGCCACGTTGACGCGGTAGACGGCCACACCAATGGTCAGCACCGCGAGCAGCGCGGAGGCGAAGAAGATGCGGTTGGTGAGCGAGGAGACCAGGCTCATCGTTTGCGCAGGTTGACGTTCAGCTCGACCTCGCCGCCTCCCTCAGGGATGACCACCCGCTGGGCATCGAGCGGCGCCGATTCGTTCCAGGTCATCACCGTGTAGCTGCCCGGCGGGATGCCGTCGAGACGATAGCGCCCGTCCTCGCCGGCCACCGCGAAATAGCGGTGCGCGAACACCAGGATGAAGGCGCTCATGTGCGAATGGATGTCGCAGAAGACCCGGACGATGCCGGGGCGATCGAAGCGGACCGACTTCGAGCGGCCGACTGCGTAGCGCCCCAGATCGAACGACTTCGTCTTCGAGAGCGAGAAGACGTTGTGGTAGGTGCGATCGCTGTTGGGAAACTCCACCGTCGATCCGGCGACGATGGCCAGCACGTGCGGGACGAAGGTCTTGTTGCGCTGATCCATCCGCGCCACCGGCTCGTCGCGCGAGTCGAAGGCGGCGCGCGGCGCGGGATCGAGAAAGACCACGCTGCGGCGGTCGACCGGAAGGCCGGCGCCCATCGCGACGTCGGCGACGTTGGGACGGTCGACGCTGGTGGCGGGTCCAGGCGGCGGGCTGACGCGGCCGCGGATGACGCCGGGCGCTGCGGCTGCCGGCGCGGCGCCGCGCGGCGCGGCCGCGCCAAGTGCGAGCAGCGCGAGGAGGCAGGTGGTGGCGGAGAGTCGCGGCATCAGAACCAGTAGGCGAGCTGGACCGCGGCGACGGTACGGCCGCGCACCCGGCCGCCGTCGCGGCGGTTCCGCTGCACGGCCAGCCGCGCCACGAGATTGCGCCGCAGGTAATACCCGGCGGCGGCCTCGACCCGCGACACCGGAGCGTCCCACGGCAGCGTCGCCGAACTGCCCGGGAGCCGCGAGAACCCGAGGTGGTCAATCCGGCCGGCGACGAATACCCGCGGCGTGAGGCGGTAGCGTCCTTCCAGCCATCGTCCCAGCGCATTGACGGCGACGGCCTGCGCGGGCGGCAGCGGGACGGGCAGCGCCCAGCGGCTGAACACCAGTTCGCCACGGACGAGCCAATGGCCGCGAGAATATTCGGCGTCGGCGCCGAAGGCCCGCTGCTGGGCGGAGCCGGCGGCGGGCAGCCCTCGCGCCAGCCACTCGCCGGCGGCACCCGAAGCACCGACGACGAGACCGATGATCGGGGTGACGGCGACGCGTCCCGAGAGCTGCTTTCCGGCGTTGTCGTCGCCGAGGCGCGGATTGGAGAGCGTGCCGTTGGTCAGCGCGGCCGAGACCTGGACCGTGGAACCGGTCCAGGCGGCGCTCACTCCGGTGTCCCAGCGGAAGCCGCTGACGAGCGGCACGCCGGGCTCCAGCGCTTGCGAGCCCAGGGGAAATCTCGGGCGCCAGCCGCGGCCGCGCATCTTCAGGAGATCGTCAGCGACGACGGGCGCGGCGTCGCTGCGCAGCGACGTCAGGTATTGGTAGGCGAGCGGGTAGCCGATGACGGCGTTGTCGGTCCCATAGGCCCGTCGCGCGAACGCCCCGAAGACGGGAGGAATGCGCCCCGCGGTGACGTCGAACGGCCGGTCCCGGAAGGGCCGGATGCGCGCGTAGGCGGCGTAGACCCTGGGGCCCTCCAGGTTTTCGGACCGGACTTCGGACGCCAGCGCCAGCCACCCGGCCGGTTTCCAGACGGCCGAGGCGCTCAGCCTGAAGAGGCGCATCGCATCGTGTTCGTAGTCGGTGTAGTTGAAATAGGCCTCGTTGTCGGTCGGGCCGACGGTGGCGACGGCCTCGGCGCTGACCACCAGCCGGCCGTCGGGGGTCCGCAGCGGGCCCTCGGGCAGGCCCTGCCCAGTCGCGCGGACGGCCGTCATCAGGCAGGCCGCGCCGAAGATCAGGCGATGGAGCGCAGGAAGCATGGGTACGGGCCCTGGGGCGCGGGAATGACGCCCATTATAGCGGCTCTGCCTTGATCGGCCGGGCTCCCCGGTATATAACTGAGAAGCGTGATTATGGAATTGCGTTCCGCATATTGGAATGAGTAACCTGAACGTCGAGGGGACATCCTCCGCCGGGCTCGCCGCCGCTCCCGACCGCGGACGGCTGTCGTCGCTCGAAAAGGCGCTGGACGTGTGTGAAGCGCTGGCCGCGGCGCCGCGCGGTCTCAGTGTGACGGATCTGGCGCGGCAGCTTCGCCAGCCTGCGCCCACGGTGCACCGGCTGTTGCGTGTCCTCAAGCGGCGCGGCTTCGTGCGGCAGGACGAGGAGACGCTGCGCTACAGCCTGACGCTCAAGATGCTGGACCTCAGTTTCCGGCTGCTCGGGCGCTCCGAGCTCCGGCTGCATGCCTACCCGGTGCTGCGGGAGTACGTGCTGCGCACGGGGGTGCGGGCCTTCATCGCCGTGCCGGCGGCGGGCGAGGTCACCTATCTCTGGAACGGCGGACCGGACGAGGTCGGCATGCACACGTCGCACGGCCGGGAGATGCCGGTGCACTGCGCCATGTACGTCGAGGCGACCGCCAAGCGCCGCCTGAGCTGTCTGAAGCTGGATCGGCCGCGCGACGCGGCCGATGTCGATCGGATTGCCGTCCGCTTCGGGACGCCGGCGCCGCAGGTCCAGCGGCTGCTGTGCACCTGCGCGCCGGTCTGTGATTACACCGGCCGCGAGGTGGCGCGAATCGGCGTGTTCGTGCATGCCGCCGACGAAGCGCCGTTTGCCGCGGCCCAGCCGGCCGCGGCGATGGAACTGGCGCGGCTGATCTCGCTGCGCCTCGGACACCTCCAGGGCTCGATGGCGCTGGGGGCGTGAGCGGATTGAGAACCGCGCCGCGACGGTCGCGTGCGCGTGGAGGAGAGAGAGAACGTGGCGTACATCATCTGTGAACCCTGCATCGGCACCAAGGACTCCGCCTGCGTCGATGTCTGCCCGGTCGACTGCATCCATCCCCGCAAGGACGAGCCCGAGTTTGCCGCCGCCGAGATGCTCTACATCCATCCCGACGAGTGCATCGATTGCGGCGCCTGCGTGCCGGCGTGCCCCGTGGAAGCCATCTTCGCGCTCGACGAAACGCCGGAGAAGTGGAAGAGCTTCATCCCTGTCAACGCGCAGTACTTCCAGAAGTAGGGTGCCGGCGCCGGTACTTGGTACCCGGAAGCTGGAAGCTGGAAGCTGGGAGCTGCCATGGGCCTCATCGAGCACAAGTTCGAGGACAACCTCGTCACCACGACCGTCGACCGGGTGCTGAACTGGGCGCGCCAGTCCTCGCTCTGGCCGATGGGCTTTGGCCTGGCGTGCTGTGCCATCGAGATGATGGCGGCCTCGGCATCGCGGTTCGACATCTCCCGCTTCGGCGCCGAGGTGTTTCGCGCCTCGCCGCGGCAGTCCGACCTGCTGATTGTCGCCGGCACCGTCACCAAGAAGATGGCGCCGGTCCTGCGCCGGCTCTACGACCAGATGCCGGAGCCGAAATGGGTGATTTCGATGGGGAGCTGCTCGAACGCCGGCGGGCCGTTTCCCACCTATAGCGTCCTGCAGGGAGTGGACAAGATCGTCCCGGTCGACGTCTACGTCTCCGGCTGCCCGCCGCGGCCGGAAGCGCTGCTCTACGGCCTGATGCGGCTGCAGGACAAAATCCGCCGCGAGAGCACGGTGCTGCGCAAGGAGCGCGTCATCCACGTCGGCGACGCACATGCGACGCTGGTCGAGCCGGCGACGGCCGGGGGAGGCTGAGGTGCCGCGCCTGGGCGATCTGTTACGGACCTTCTTCCTCGTCGACATCCTCAAGGGGCTCTGGCTGACCCTCAAGTACACGCCCCAGCCGGCCTTCACGTTCCAGTATCCGGCCGAGCGACGGCCGGTGTCGCCGCGCTTTCGCGGCGTACTCCGGCTCCAGGTCGAGCCCGCCACCGGCGCCCAGACCTGCATCGTCTGCGACCAGTGTGCCAAGGTGTGTCCCGACGATCTGATTGCTCTCGGCGGCCATCGCGAGTCCGGGCAGAAGATCAAGGTGCTGGATTATTTCGACTTCAACCTCTCGCGGTGCAGCTTCTGCGGGCTGTGCGCCGAGGTCTGCCCGACCCGGCCGGTCAAGGCGCTGATCATGAGCGAGGAATACGAGCTCGGCAGCTATTCGCGCGCCACGCAGGTGCTGCGGGTCGACGAGCTCTACGACGGCGTCCCCGCCGAGCACTACACCCGCTGACCGAGCCGGCTTTCGAGCGCCTGCCGCGCCGCCAGGCGCGCGCGGCGCCGCGCTTCCGCCTCCTCAGCGCGTCTGGCGTCCTCCGGCCCTTCCTGCAGCAGCGGCGGCACCGCGTGCCGGTGGCTGTCCCGGTCCACCGCCACGAAGGTGAGGTAGGCGAGGCTGGTCATGCGCCGCAGGCCGGTCAGCGTCTCCTCCGAGAAGACCTCGACTTCGACTTCGAGCGAGGTGCGCCACGCCGCCGTCACCCGCGCCTTCAGAATAATCAGGTCGCCGACCTTGATCGGATGCAGGAACTGCAGGCCGTCGACGGCCGCCGTCACCAGCAGGCTGCGGGTGTGGCGATGGCAGGCGATGGCGCCGGCGATGTCGATGAGATGCATGACGGTGCCGCCGAGGATGAACCCCAGCGGGTTGGCGTCGTTCGGCAGGACCACCTGCACCATCTCGGTTTCGGACTCCGACGGCGTCTTGGGGGTCATTCAGTTGCCGCAGTGCCGGTTGAGGAAGGACTTGAGCGTGCAGCGCAGTTCGTCGGGGAGCTCGTCTTCACGGATCGACCGCAGCAGCGAGACCGTCGATTGATAGGTCTTGAGCTGCGCCACGCAGCGGGGACAGGCCGAGAGATGCCGCTCGAGATCCCCGTGGACCTCGGGCGGCAGATGATGCTCGACGAAGTCGGCGAGCAGGGCGACGATGTCGGTGCAGCGTCTGGACACGGTGTCGTCCGGTTCGGCCTCGGGAAATCCCTTCCGGCCCCGCTCAGAAATCGTAGCCGATCCACACCGAAAAGCGCGGCTTCCTGAACCACTTGCTGCCGGTCGTCCCTTCCTGGATGGCCTGGTAGGCGAAGATGTAGTCCTCGTAGTTCTTGTTGAGGAGCGTCCGCCAGGACCAGTCGAAGTGGATCGGGAATCCGAGCGCGAAGGTCTCGAGGCCGACCCCGTACGAGGCGCGGCCGTCCACCAGCTTGAGCCCCTCGATGGTAGTCGGCGGTCCGAACACCGGGTCGTACTGCTGGGTCTGGAAGTTCGGCTGGAAGCCGAGCAGCGGCGTCACCATCACCGGCTCGCGGGAGTAGACCTTCATCGGCACCCCCTCGTAGCCGGCGGCGCCGATGTTGGCGAAGGCGATGCCGCGCAATCCGCCCAGCACCCCGAGCGGGGTCAGCGCCGCCTCGATCAACGGGAAGCGCAGCTCGCCGTCGAAAAAGAACGCCTTGTTGCCGAGGAACTCGAGGTAGTCGTAGCCGCGCAGCTCCGAGTTGCCGCCGAAATACAGGTAGCCCGGGAACTCACCCCAGCTCTTGAAGCCGCGCGCCCGGAACGCCAGCACGCCGTTGGTCGCCAGGCGCTTGTAATACCGCGCGTCGGCGTCGAGCGAATGCCGCGACAGCAGCTTGCCAAGGGCCGGGGCGTACTCGTAGCCGGCGCGGATGGTGTTGCCGGCGAGCGGTCCGTACTCGCGGAAGACGGTCGTCTCCTGCACGTAGGTGGCGCCGAGCGGCATGATCGAGCCGTTCGAGAACAGCGTCCGGCCGTACTGCGCCACCTGGTACTGGTCGGCCACCTGCTGGAGGCCGGCGTCGTTGTAGCCCTGATTGAACTGGAACAGCCCGCCCGACAGCTCCACCCGGGCGTAGCGGTTGAAGGGATAGATGCCGTAGGCGGTGGCGCCGCGCGCGGTCTGCGTGGCGATCGCCTGGCTGCGATCGACGTAGGCGTACTGCGTGCCGTAGAGCAGGCCCGGATCGTAGCCGTAATAGAACTGCGTCTGCGAGTAGGCCTGGATGGCGTACTGCAGGCGCCGCGACAGGTTGGTGTAGGAGAACGACAGCGTCCGGTACTGCGACACCGACGAGGCGAACAGATTGAACTGCTTGTCGCCGAGGACGTCGGTGAAGGTCACCTGGGTGCCGCCGAAGAGGTCGCCGCCGCTGGTCACGCCGACGTTGACCGGCGGCCGCCCCTCGAGAAACAGCTTCTCGAAGGTGCCCTTGGTCTTGATGTTCGACTTCACCAGGGTGTGGGTGACCGGCGCCTGGAAGTCGATCACCGGCCCCGGGGCGCCGAAGTCGGCGCTGGCCACGGTGTGCAGCGGCTCCTCGCGGGTCAGCGTATGAATGCCGTATTCACCCTTGTAGTAGGTGACGAAGGCGATCTTCGGCGGCTTCTGATCGCGCAGCACGATCGGCGAGACGTTCCCGGTCAGCGTATCGGTGAACTGCTTGAGCTCGCCGCTCCGCAGGTTGAGCGTCCAGATGTTGTAGATGTTGCCGTTGCGCGCCACCTCCGGATCGATCGGCTGGTTGGGATCGACCGCCGTCGACGGAAAGACGATGGTGTCGGCGTCGACAAACTGCGCGCCGCCGTCGTCGTGGGTGCCGAAGGTGAGCTGGGTCTTGGTGCCGCTGGTGAGGTCGAGGCGGAACAGCTTGTCGTTGCCGCTGATCCGCGCCAGATAGATGAGCGACTTGCCGTCGGGGGAGAAGGTCGGCGCGAAGTCGCCGAACTGGTCGTTGGTGACGTTGCGGATCTCGCCGCTGTCGATGTTGACGATGAAGATGTCCCCGATCGCCCCCCGCAGGCCGGCGAAGGCGACCTCGCTGCCGTCGGGGCTGATGTCGGGCGACTCCGGTCCGTCAACGCTCTTGACCGCGATCCGCTTCTCGATCTTCCTGGTGACGACGTTCTGGAGAATGAGGGTCTTGTACTTCTCGGTGCGCACGAAGTAGCCGACCCGATCGCCGGCCGGCGCCCACGACATCCAGGAGACGGCGTTGTTCCTGAAGCCGCCGGGGGTGGAGATGTACTCGTAGCCGCGGTCCTTGTTGAAGCCGTCGGTGAGGTTGCGGATGACCTTGCCGTCCTTGGTCGACATCAGGATGATGTCGAGCTCCTGGTCCTTGCCGTTGCCCGCCGCCACCGCCATCAGGTCGCCCGACGGCGACGGCTCGATCGAGAC
>JAYTEJ010000406.1:0-5508 GCA_043735365.1 Acidobacteriota bacterium | reverse complement strand
TGGCTCTGGACGCGCATCAGACCCTGGTCGATGAGCGCCAGATCCATCTTGCGTCGGGCGTCGATGTCCTGGGTGAGCCGGGCGAGATGCGTCGTCATGGCGCGCTGCTGGCGCGCCTCGCTCTCGGCGACGAGCCCACTGACACGACGCAGCACGGCGCGATCCTCGGCCTCGGACTGCGCCGGAACGGCTTTCCTCTGCGCGCCCAGCGAGGCCTCGAGATCGCGGACCCGGCGCTCGAGCGCCTCGGTCTGCTGCGCCCAGGCCGCCGGCGCCAGAGCCGCTGGCGCGCGCGTCTGTACGGCGGCCGCGGTCACCGCCGCGGCGGAAGCCTGCGGCCAGCCGGTGCGAAGCACCAGCCCGTCGGCTCCGTAACGCACTTCGACGTGCGCCAGCGCGGCGCCGGCGGCGAGGACGAGCACGGCAGCGGCGGCAAGACCCCAGAGACCACCCCAGGCCGGACGGGAGGCCGGCAGCGGCGGCGCGGCGGGCGTGCGGATGATTTCGAACCCGAGGTCCGGCGCCGGCGGCGACCACCGCGCCAGCTGGCGCTGCGTCGAGCGCAGGCCGTCGACCTCCTCGCGGCAGGAGACGCACTCCGCGAGATGCCGCTCGAACGCCTGGCGCTCGCCGGCCGCGAGCTCGCCGTAGAGAAACGACACGAGCAGTTCTTTGCTTTCACACATGCGTATATCCGATGACATCGAGGGTGATGATTCGTCCGGCCGCGTGACTAGGTGCCAAAGGTGCTCTCCACTCCTGCGTCCCGGAGCTGGCGCCGAAGGACCGTGAGGCCCTGATAGAGCCGCGTCTTGACCGTGCTCAAGGGGCAGTCCAGCAGCTCGGCGATCTCCTGGAAGGTCAGGCCGTGATACTCCTTCAGGATGATCGCCGTGCGTTGCTCTTCCGGCAGCGCCGACATCGCGTGCCCGACCACCCGGCCGAGCTGCTGGCGGGCGAGCCGATCCTCGATCGATTCAGAGGACACCGCCGCGCCGGCGAGCTCCGCGATGTCGATGCCCTCGGGCACCTGTGACACCGGCGCCCGCCGCTCGCGCCGGATCCAGTCCCGACACAGATTCAGCGCGATACGGTAGAGCCAGGACGAGAACTTCGACTGCCCCTTGAAACCCTTGAGGGCGCGGAAGGCGCGCAGAAAGGTTTCCTGGGCGACGTCGCGGGCGTCCTCCTCGCGGCCGAGGACGCGATAGGCAAGGGCGTAGATAGGCCTCTCCCAGCGCAGCACCAGCTGGTTGAAGCTGTCCAGATCGCCCCCGACCGAAAGGGCGACCAGCTCTTCGTCTGTTGACGGCATGCCGTGGGATCCGAATCTCCGCTATCGCCCGCGTCCATACCCTTAGACGCCAGGGTGGAGCTCCCGGTCGGCCCAGTTTACCTTTTCATGGAGACCCCCTAGACTGTCTAGAGCGGCCGTCCGCCTCCATGAGTCCCAACACCCCAATCCAGGCCCGGCTCGAGCGAGAAGCCGCCCTGACCCGGCGAATTCAGGACGTCCTGCTCCGCTTTTCCGGAGGCATCTCGTCCACCCTCAACGTCGGCGATGCGCTGGCGGCGCTGGCAGGGGAAACCAACGCCGTCTTCGGTGCCCGGACGAGCTCGGTCTGGCTCTACGAACGGCGGGTCCGCGAGCTGGTGCTGGCGGGATCGTCGGACCCCGCCCTGGCGCCGGGGCTGCGCGTCGCGGCCGACTCCGACACCGCGGCGGCGCGGGGGCTGCGGCTCGAGCGCCCGGCGCTGTCGGAGGGGGGCGGCCGCCAGCTGCTCGCCCCGCTGCGCGGCTGGCGCCGGGCCCTCGGCACGCTGGTCATCGACGAGGGGGCGGAGACGCTGGACGACGACCTGCTGCTGGAGGGGGCCTATCAACTCGCCCGCCAGCTCTCGGTAGCAGTCGAGAACGTCCAGCTCCTCGAGGACTTCCTCCAGCAGCGCCGCCTCCTGGAAAATACCTTCAACTCGCTGGTCGACCTCGTCGTCGTCGTCGACACCTCCTGGCACGTCGTCCAGATGAACGGTGCGTTCGGCGAGCGCGTCGGCCGGGACGCGGGCGGCGTGATCGGCCGCCCGGTTGGTGAGTTTCTCGGGCCGGAGATGAGCGCGTGGCTGGCGGCGCCCGACGGGGTGCGCGCCGCCGGCGAGCCCGCGGGGCGCACCCGCCAGCTGACCGACGAGCGGCTGGGAGGGATCTTCGCCGCGACCGTGACCCCGCTCATCAACCAGGACCGCGAGCCGGTGGGGCGCGTGCTGGTGGCCCGCGACGTCACCGCGCAGGTGCAGCTCGAAGCGGAGCGGGAGGCGCTCGGGCGGCGGCTGGCGCAGTCCGAGCGGCTGGCCTCGCTCGGCCAGTTCGTCGCCGGCATCGCCCACGAGATGAACAACCCACTCCAGGGCGTGCTCGGGCACCTCGAGCTCCTGATCCGCTCCTCCGACGAGGCGCGCCCGATCCGGCCGACGCTGCGGCGGATCTTCCGGGAGGCCGACCGCGCCGCGACCATCGTCCGCAACCTGCTGGTGTTCACCGGGTCGCGCCGGATGCAGCGGGCGCGGCTGCGGATCGATCGCGTGCTGTCGCGGTCCCTCGCCAGCCGGTCGGCGCAGCTGCGGCGCGAGCGGATCGAGGTAACGCGTTCGCAGGGTGAGGGGATCCCGTCGATCGCCGGGGACGCACTGCTGCTGCAGCAGGCGGTCGTCAACGTCCTGGCCAACGCCGAGCACGCGGCCGCCAGCGGCACCCGGGCGCCGCGCATCGATACGACGGTGCGGGCCGCGGAGGACGGCCTGACGGTGTCGCTCATCATCGGAGATTCGGGAGGCGGCATTCCGCCCGAGGCGCTGCCCCACATCTTCAACCCGTTCTTCACCACCAAGGAAGTCGGCCAGGGCACCGGGCTCGGCCTGGCGATTACCTACGGCATCATCCAGGAGCATGGCGGCACCATCCAGGCCGCCAACCGCCCGGGCGGCGGCGCCGAATTCACCATCAATCTGCCCGCCGCGCCTCTCGTCGATGCCGCGGGCGTCCATGCTCCCCCGCCGGAGGCGGCACCGGCCGGCAAAGCACACGCGAAGTCGCCGGGACGGGGCAGGCGTAAAACGAGCCGACCGGGATAGCGTCAGAGTCTGGTAAAGTACGCTCGATCATGATGGACGAGAGCTTCCTGACGACCGAAGAGGTACTCGACTATCTCCAGGTCAACCTGCGTACGGTCTATCGCCTCATCAAGGCGGGCAAGATTCCGGCGGTCCGGGTGGGGCGCCAGTGGCGCTTCAGAAAACGGGACATCGACGCCTGGCTCGAGAGCCAGCGGCCGCGCAGCGCGCGCAGCACCACCGGGCCGCGGACCGCGACGCCTCCGGCGGGGCGGGCGCGGGTGCTGGTGGTGGACGACGAGGCGTCGATCCGGGAGCTGCTGTCGAAGACGCTGGCGCTGGCCGAGTACGACGTCGATCTGGCGCCCGATGGCCGAGCCGCGCTCGAGCGGCTCCGGATCATCCCTTATGACCTGCTGATCACCGACCTGAAAATGCCGGGCGTCGACGGCCTTGCCGTGATCCGGGAGGCGCGCCGGCTGAAGGCCGACATTCCGGTCATCATCATCACCGGGTTTTCGACCGAAGCCAGCGCCATCGAGGCGGTCAATCTCGGTGTCTCCGGCTACCTGACCAAGCCGTTCCGGATTCCCCGGGTGCTGGCGGTGGCCGCCAAGGCGCTCGGGGAGTAGCGCTTGACAGCGCCACAAGGACGCTATATACTCTTTTGTCATAAAGAGTCTCATGTTGTTGGGTAGCCGGGTTGCCGGAATGGCAGCAAGAACAAGGACAGGAACATGTGCAAGGTTGTCTGGAGCTGAGCGTCGCCGGATCGGGCAGCAGGGCGGGCCGGTCGTGCTAAAATTGCACGTTTCCACCTGAGCCCAGGGGCGCATGCCCCTCCCCCTGCATGATCCAGCTTTCCGCCCTCACCAAGACGTTCGGCGACCGCGTCCTGCTCGACGCCGTCAGCTGGCAGATCGACGACCGCGAGCGGGTCGGACTGAGCGGTCCCAACGGTGCCGGCAAGACCACCCTGCTCAAGATGCTGGCCGGGCTCGAGGAGCCTGACAGCGGCCAGGTCACCAAGCCGTCAGGCCTGACGGTCGGATACCTTCCCCAGGACGGTCTCAACCACAGCGGCCGCACGCTGCTCGAGGAAGCCGGGCTGGCGTTCAAGCCGCTGCTCGACATGCGCGCCGAGATCCAGTCGCTCGAAGAGCGCCTCGGCGACGACCACGTGCCGGAGTCGGAGCACGCGGCGATGCTGTCGCGCTACAGCGACCTGCAGGAGGACTTCCGCCGCCTCGAAGGCTACAGCATCGACCTCAAGATCACGACCGTGCTGCGTGGCCTCGGTTTCACGCCCGACGATCTCGGCAAGCCGAGCGAAACGTTTTCCGGCGGCTGGCAGATGCGCATCGCGCTCGCCAAGTTGCTGCTCGGCCGCCCCGGGCTGCTGCTGCTCGACGAACCGACCAACCATCTCGACCTCGATGCCCGCAACTGGCTCGAGGAATATCTCTCGGGCTACCCGCACGCCGTCATCCTGGTCTCGCACGACCGCTTCTTCCTCGACGCCGTCGTCACCCGCATCACCGACATCGGCATGCGGCGGCTCACCGACTACCCGGGCAACTACAGCGACTACCTGGTCGAGCGCGAAGCCCGGATGGAGCGGCTGCGCCAGCAGAAGCGCGATCAGGACGACGAGCTGGCGCGGATGGATGCCTTCATCAACCGCTTCCGCTATACCGCCACCAAGGCGTCGCAGGTCCAGAGCCGGATCAAGATGCGGGACAAGATCGTCCCGATCGAGATTCCGCCGGACCGCAAGCGCGTTCACTTCTCGTTCCCGCCGTGCGCCAAGAGCGGCCGCACCGTCCTCGACCTGCGCGGCGTCCGCAAGGCCTACGGCGATCGGGTGGTGTTCGGCGGCGTCAACGTCCTCATCGAACGCGGCGATCGCATTGCCCTCATCGGCCCCAATGGCGCCGGCAAGTCGACGCTGATGCGCATGCTCTCTGGAGTCGAGGCGCCGGACGACGGCACGCGCACCGAGGGGCATCAGGTGGTGACGCAGTACTTCGCGCAGGACGAGGCCACCAAGCTCGACCCCACCCGCAACATCTACCAGACCCTCGCCGGCGACGCCCCGATGCACATGGTGCCGAGCATCCGCAACATCCTCGGCGGGTTCCTGTTCTCGGGAGACGACATCGAGAAGCCGGTGCGGGTGCTGTCGGGCGGCGAGCGCACCCGGCTCGCGGTGGCGCGGATGCTGCTGCGGCCGTCGAACACGCTGCTGCTCGACGAGCCGACCAACCATCTCGATCTCGACTCGAAGGACGTGCTGCTCGACGCGCTCGAGGATTTCGGCGGCACGCTGATCTTCGTCTCGCACGACCGTTACTTCGTCGACAAGCTGGCGACCAAGGTGATTCACATCGGCGGCGGCGA
>JAYTEJ010000405.1:0-8135 GCA_043735365.1 Acidobacteriota bacterium | reverse complement strand
ATCCCGTGCCGCTGCCGGCCCGGCTGCAAGACGATGCTCTGACTACTCGTGCCTGAGCGCGAGGATGGGATCGATGCGGCTGGCGCGATGCGCCGGAATCAGTCCTGCCGCGGCGGAGACGACCGCCAGGATCGCCATCGTCCAGAGCGCGACCTGCGGATCGCGCGGCTGAATGCCGTACAGCTGAGTCGACACCAGGCGCCCGAGCATCATCGCGGCGGGCACGCCGGTCGCCAGCCCGATCGCCAGCAGCAGCAGCACCTCCCGCATCATCAGCCAGACGACGCCCCGAGGCTGCGCGCCGAGCGCCAGGCGGATGCCAAGCTCCTTGCGGCGCCGGGCGACCACAAACGCCATCACCCCGTAGAGCCCGATCGAGGCGAGCAGAGTCGCCAGCAGGCCGAAGCCGGCCGAAAGCATGGCAATCAGGCGATCGGTCAGCAGCGTCTCGTCGAGCTGCGCCTCGAGGGTCTTCATCTCGTACACCGGCATCGCCGCGTCGATACGCTTCACTTCGTTGCGGATGGTGGTGTAGGCGGCGTTCGAGCCGGTCAGCGCGCGGAGGTAGAACACGCTGCCGCGGCGCCCCCACCGCGGTACGAAGACCTGCCGACGCACCCCCTCGCGGGGGCCTTCATAGAGCGAATTGGCCACCACGCCGACGATCTCGACGGTCAGCTTGGTCTTGGGACCGCCGCCGCGGCCGAGGCGCTTGCCGATGGCGCTCCGCCCGGGAAAGAAGTGCTCGGCGAACTGACGGTTGACGATGGCGACGGTCGGCTCCTCGATCGCGTCCATCGTCGTGAAATCCCGCCCCTCGAGCAGCGGAATCTTCATCGTCTCGAAGTAGCCCGGAGACAGGGCGTTCATGTAAGCCTGCATGTCCTCGCCGTCGGCTGGCGTGTATCCCTCCACCCGTGTCGAGCTGTCCCACTCGTCGCCGGAGAGCACCGGGACGTCGGCGATCGCCGCCGACTTCACCCCAGGCGCGGTGCGCAGCCGCTCGAGCAGCTCGACGTAGAACTGCTGGCCCCGGGCCTCGTCGTAGCCGCTCAGCGACGGCGCCAGCTGGAAGGTCACGAGGTTGTCGGTGCTGATGCCGGTGTCGGTGGTCTTGAGGTTCTGGAGGCTCTTGACGAACAGCCCGGCGCCGAACAGCAGCAGAAAGCTGAGCGCCACCTGCGCCGTCACCAAACCCTTGCGGAGGAAGAGCGACCCCCCCGTCCCGGCAATCGAGCCCATCGTGTCCTTGAGCGTCGTCCAGGGGTCCGGACGGCTGGCGCGCAGCGCCGGTAGCAGTCCGAAGACGATCCCGGTCAGCAGCGCGAGACCGGTCGTGAACGCCAGGATGCGGGGATCCGGATGCGCGGTGATCAGCAGCGGCGGCCCCTCGGACGGCACCAGTGCCAGCAGCCCGCGGGTGAGGACGACGGCGAGGAGCAGCCCCACCGCCCCGCCGGCGGCGGAGAGCACCAGGCTCTCGACGAGCAGCTGCCGCACCAGACGGCCGCGCGATGCGCCGAGCGACAGCCGCATCGCCATCTCCTTCTGGCGCATGAATCCGCGCGCGATCAGCAGGTTGGCGACGTTGGCGCAGGCAATCAGCAGCACCAGCCCGACCATGCCCATGAGCACGACCAGCGCCGTCGAGAAGTCGTTGCGGAGCGGCGAGTAGCCGATCGCCGCGCTCTCGACGTGCATCTGCCCCTTCATGAACCGGTCGCGCGAGTATTTCGACCAGTCCTTTGCCGCCGGCAGCGTCATCTCGTAGGCGCGGACCTGGGTGAAGAGGCCCTGCAGCGGCGCCTGCGCGGTCGCCACCGTGTAGCCCGGCTTCAGCCGTCCGAAGACCTGTACCCACCGCGAGCGGCGGTCGTCCATATGGAGCCAGCCGGCATCCGGCATCATCACCGGCTGCATCTGGATCGGGACGCGGATCTGCGGCGACTGGGCGGGATCGATGCCGGCAAAAGTCTCGGCCGAGACGCCGACGATGGTCATGGGAAAGTCGTTGACGAGGATCTTGCGTCCGAGCACGCCGGGATCGCGCGCAAAGCGGCTCACCCAGTAGCCGTGGCTGAGGACGACGGAGGGATGGCCGCGGTAGGTCTGGTCGTCATCCGCCGAGTTGAAGACCCGGCCGAGCGCCGGCTTCACCCCGAGCATCGTGAAGAAGTTTCCGGAGACGATCTCCGCCTCGACCCGCTCGGTGCGATTGTCGATGCTGACCGACGCCGGCACCAGCCGCCGGCAGATCACTTCGGCGAGCGGCTCGGCGCGCTGCTGCAGGTCCTGATAGAGCGGATAGGAGTGCATCCGCGCGCCCATGTTGCTGCCGTTGTGGGGCCCTTCCTGATAGAGCATCACCAGCTGATCGGGCGCCGCGATCGGCAGCTTCCGGAGAAGAATCTGGTCGATCAGCGTGAAGATCGCGGCGTTGGCGCCAATCCCGAGGGCCAGCGACAGCACGGCAATGGTGGCGAACAGCGGGTTGCGTCTGAGGCCTCGCAGCGCCAGGCGAAGGTCCTGGAGGGTGTTCGTCATTGCAGAAGCTTTGACGAGAGGCAGGGCCGCAAGGTTTAGCGGGAATCTACGGGGACGAATGTTCTTCGTCCCACGGTTGGTCCCGGGGACGGTCGCGTCCGGTCAGCGCGTCGTGGACCAGGCTGAGGAGGGCGACGCAGGCGGTGTCGGTCCGCAGTGGCCGTTCACCGGCCGAGGCAAGGCGAAAACCGTGGGCGTCGAGCAGGCCGAGCTCGTAAGAGGTCCACCCTCCTTCCGGTCCGACCGCCAGCAGCACGCGCCCGGGCGTCGCATCCCGTACCACCGTCGTCACCGGCGGATGCCCGCCCGGGTGCGCGACCACACGCAGTCCGTCCGGACAGAGGCCATCGAGCTCGTCTTCGATCAGGATCTTGAGCTGGCGGCGGACGGTGACGGCCGGGACACGGGTGTCGCGCGCCTGCTGCAGTCCTTCGATGAGCAGCGGCCGATACGAGGTCTCGTCGAGGAGGTGCGTATCGAAGTAGTTTCGTTCGACCCTGGCGGCGTTCGTCAGGATGATCCGGCCGACGCCAATGGCGGCCAGCTGGGCCCACAGCCGCCGCAGGACCTTCGGCCGCGGCAGCGCCAGCAGCAAATCAACGGGGGGCGGCGCCGGAGCGGCGCTGAACTCGCATCGCAGGCGCACCTGCCCGGGCGAGATGCCGGTGACCACTCCCGAGCCCGCCGCGCCGTCGATGAGGCCGACCCGCAGCCGGTCCCCCGGCGCCGCCTTGAGGACGCGGACGACATGATCCGCCCGCCTGTCGTCCAGGCACACCGTTCCGTCGGCGGCGACTTCGCGTGCGTCGAGCAGCAGTAAATTCACGTGGAAGGGGCTCGCGCCGATCAGGACCGCGTGAAGACGGAGGCGTAGAACCGCATCGCCTCTTCAGCCTGGGTGTCGAACCACAGAAACGGCGTGATCGTCAGCATGGCGACGATTATGGCCGAACCGTCGTATAAATGTGCCCCATGAGCGCAGGCGTCTTCCCGGCTTCGGCCCCGCCGTCCACCCGTGTGCGTTACCAGGTCGTCGCCATGGCAACGGCGCTCGCGATGGTCACGTATCTCGATCGCGTCTGCATCGCCAAGCTGACGCCCGACATCATGCGCGACCTGAACCTGTCGAAGGTTCAGATGAGCTACGTCTTCAGCTCCTTCGCCCTGGCCTACGCGCTCTTCGAGATTCCGACCGCGTGGTGGGCCGACCGCGCCGGCACCCGCGCCGTGCTCACCCGCATTGTGGTCTGGTGGTCGTGCTTCACTGCCGCAACCGCCGCCGCGACCGGCTACGCCTCGCTGCTGCTGCTGCGCTTCCTCTTCGGGGCCGGCGAGGCAGGCGCCTGGCCCTCGGTGGCGCGGACCTTCTCGCGCTGGATCCCCAGCCGGGAGCGCGGCACGGTGCAGGGCGTCTTCTTTGCCGGCGCCCATCTCGTCGGAGGGCTGACGCCGCCGCTGATCGTCTTCCTGATGACGTTCATGGGCTGGCGCTCGATCTTCGTGCTGTTCGGATCGGTCGGCTTGATCTGGGCGATCGTCTGGCACGCCTGGTTTCGCGACGATCCCACGGAGCACCGTTCGGTCAGCGCTGCGGAGGCGGCTCACATCGTCGCCAACCGGCCCGCCGACATCCCGCACGTCGAAGGCGCGCGCTACTGGTGGCCGCTGCTGCGCAACCGCAACGTAATCGCGCTTAGCGTCATGTACGCGTCGAACAGCATGATCTTCTACTTCTGCATCACCTGGCTGCCGACCTACCTGCACGAACGGCACGGCTTCGAGGCCACCGCGCTCGGCATTTTCGCCGGCCTGCCGTTGCTCGTGAGCGTGCCGAGCGATCTCTTCGGCGGCGTCGTCACCGACCGCCTGGCCGTCCGCCTCGGACTGCGCAAGGGCCGCTGCATCGTCGGGGCGGTGGCGTACCTCATCTCGGCGGCGGCACTGGTCGGGGCAGGGCTGTCGAACTCGCCGGTGGCCGCGGCCGGGCTGATCGCACTGGCGACGGCGTCCGCGATGTTCACGCTCGGTGCGGCGTGGAGCACCGTCAGCGAGGTCGGGCGAAACCATGTCGGCGTGGTCGGGGCCATCATGAACACCGCCGGCCAGATCGCCAGCCTGCTCAGTCCGCCGCTGGTCGCCTATTCGGTGGTCTGGTTCGGCAGCTGGAGCTTCCCGCTCTACGTGATGGGCGGATTGTTCCTGATCGGCGCCGGCTGCTGGCTGATCATCGACCCCGCCCGCCCGGTCTTCGAGGCCGACCCGGCCGCTGCACTCGGCGCGGCGGCCCGATGAGGTCACGCTCGGGTTCGAGGGATTTCTCGACTTTGCGCTGACGATCGCTCATATTTAAGTGAATGCCCCGCCTCGTCGACGTCGTCTGCGCTCCGCCTGAGCACGTCGTCCCGCAGACCTTCGCCGCCGAGTTTGCCCGGGCGACGTTCGGCCCGATGATGCCCAACCTCGAGCGGCTGATGCCGATTTTCGAGAACGCCGGCATCGTCACCCGCCACCTCTGCCGGCCGCCGGAGTGGTATCGAGACGATCATTCGCTCGGTGAGATCAGCCACGTCTACATCGAAGCCGCGACCACGCTCTGCGCCCAGGCGGGCCGGACGCTGCTCGAGCGGCGCGGCCTCGGACCGGAAGCGATCGACCGCGTCCTCTACGTCAATACCACCGGGCTGGCGACACCGTCGATCGACGCGCGGCTGATCAACCTGCTCGGGCTCCGCCGCGACGTCCGGCGCACGCCGATCTGGGGCCTGGGCTGCGCCGGCGGCGTCGCCGGCCTCGGCGTCGCCTTCGACCATCTGGCCGGCCATCCGCGCGAGCGGGTGCTGCTGTTCTCGGCCGAGATGTGCAGCCTGACGCTGCTTCGAGACGACGCCTCGACGGGCAACGTCGTCGCCACCGCGCTCTTTGCCGACGGCGCCGCGGCGGCGCTGCTCTCGGGCGACGAGACCGGCGATCCCGGCTACCCGCTGCTCGACGGACGCTCGGTGCTCTATCCCGACTCGCTCGACATCATGGGCTGGAACGTCGTCTCCAAGGGCCTGCAGGTGATTTTCGACCGCCGGATTCCGCAGCTGGTGGATCGCCACGCGCGCGAGGAGCTGGACACGTTTCTCGCCGCCAGCGAGCTGACCATCGACGACGTCACGGAATTCCTGTTTCACCCCGGCGGCCCGAAAGTGCTGTCGGCGTACGCGAGTGCGTTCGGCCTCGAGCTCGACCGGTTCTGCTACTCCAGCGGCGTTCTCCGGGACTTCGGCAACATGTCGTCGGTCACCGTACTGTATGTGCTCGAGCGCTATCTGAGGGCGCACCCGCCCGGGCGCGGCGGCCATGCGGTGATCAGCGCGCTCGGCCCGGGTTTCTCGTCGGAATCGCTGCTGATGGAGCTGTGACGCGATGGAGACCGTGAGCGGGCTGCAGTACTCCTGCGGCAACGAGGACTCGGCATCGGAACTGGCGGCGCTCGACGTCTCCGGTCGCCGCGTCCTCAGCGTCGCGGCCGCCGGAGAGCGCGCCTTCGCGCTGCTGCTCGGCGATCCGCGCGAGGTCGTCGCCATCGATCGCAATCCCGCGCAGGTCCACCTCGGGCAGCTCAAGGCCGCCGCGATCCGGCGTCTCGACCGCGACGCCTATCTGTCGTTCGCGGGCATCAGAGGGGAGTCGGATCGCGGCGCGACCTACCGTGCACTCCGTGGCGATATGCCGGACGACGCGCGGCGCTACTGGGATGGGCGGCCCGGCGACATCGCCGAGGGGATGCATGCCGTGGGGCGGACGGAGCGGGGCATTGCCCGGATCGCTCCCTTGCTGCGGCGGGTCACCGCGGCGGACGTCGCCCGGCTGCGCGCCGCGGGCTCGCTCGCCGCCCAGGAGGCCATCGCCGGCCGGCTGTTCCGGCGGCCGCTCGTCAGGGCCGCGCTCGCGGCCATCTTCAACCCGGTCTCGGGGCGGCTGCTGCTGCGCGATCCCGTCTACTACGGTGAAGCCAGGCGCAACGCCCCGGACTACCTGCGCGAGCGCGTGACGACCACCCTCGCGCATCACCGCTTCGACGACTGCTTCATCCTGTCGCTGTTTCTCAACGGCCACCTCCGCAACAGCGCATCGCTGCCGATCGAGCTCGACGAGGACGCCTACGCGATCATGCAGCAGCGGATGCCGCGGCTGACGTTCGTGCGATCGTGCATCCTCGCCTATCTGGACCAGCAGCCCGCGGCCAGCTTCGATGCCTTCTCGCTGTCGGATCTCGGCGGCTACCTGACGGTGGATGAGTTCAGCGTGCTGCTCGAGCGCGTCGAGCGCGCCGGCGGCGCGGGGGCGACGGTGTGCATCCGCGAGTACATCTCCAGCCCGACGACACGGGCGCGCTGGCCGGCGTCGCTGCAGCGGCGGCCCGAGCTCGAACGGGAACTGCTGCGGACCGATCGCTCGGTCGGCTGCACGTTCGTCTGCGCCGCCAAGCCGCTGTCGCCGGTCCACTGACCGCCGTTGATGAGAGGCGTTCGCTCCATCGGCCGGCTGATTCGCGATTTCGTCATCTTCACGGTGGTCGTGGCCTCGCTGCCGGTCCTGGCGCTGGCGCGGCGGCGGCGGCGGCGGGATGCGAAATGACGGCGGCCACCGCCGTGCTGCTGGCCGCGCTGCTGGCGGCCTTCGCCTGGTGGCGGTTCCACTACTTCCACAGAAACCCGCCGCGGCAGGCCCCGCCGGGCCGCGACCCGGTCTGCGCCGCGGACGGCCGCATCGTCTACGCCGAGCCGGTCGTTTTCCCTGACGCCGGGAACGCCTATCACCAGCGCGTCGGCTCGGTGTTCGATCTGGCCGGCGGCTGGTCGGTGATCGCCACCTATCTCGGGATCTTCGACGTCCACGTGGTGCGCGCCCCGATTGCCGGCCGGGTCAGGCTGCATCGCATCGCGCCGCTCGGCGAGAACGCCTCGATGGGCCGGTCCTTCATCTATGCGGCCCTCCGGCGGCCGCTGCCCGCGGGCCGGCGGGGGTATCTCGACAAGAACGAGTTCCTCGGCGTCGACATCGAGGGGGACGGCCGCGTCCTGGTGGTACTGATGGCTGACTGGTGGATCGACCAGATCACGCCGTTTGTCGCAGACGGCGCGTGGATCGAGCGCGGTCAGGCGATCGGCAGGATCCTGATGGGCTCGCAGGTCGACGTCTGGGTGCCCGAGGGATGGATCGAGCCGGCGCCAGCCGTCGGCGATCGGGTCAGGGCCGGCGAGATGGTGCTCGGCACGCGCGCCGCGCCGCACTGAGGCGGCGCTACTCGAGCTGAATCGGCTCGGGCTCGTGCACGTCCGGCGCGGGCACGGGCAGCGCCATCAGCAGCCGTGCGCACGCATTCCATCGCAGCAGCGAGTCGTCGTTGCCGGCGGGGCGGTGCGCTTCGGCGCGCCCGTACGCCGCCATCGCCTCGCGCAGCGAGTCGGCCGCGACGGCCGCGGCGCCGTGGCGATCCCGCGCCAGGACGGCCTTGGCCGTGCGCTCGCGGATGATGCCGGCGTAGTAGGCCCGCTCGTATTCGTCGGGAAGGGCGGCGGCGATCTCCGCGGCCAGCGCCG
>JAYTEJ010000404.1:0-2229 GCA_043735365.1 Acidobacteriota bacterium | reverse complement strand
GCGCTGGCCGCCAGCGGATGGCGGCCCGTGCATGGCATTTCGCCGTACGGACCGCTATGGACGCTCATCGAGGTGGCGATCGGTCGTGCACGGATCAGTGTCCAGGCGGCGGTCCTCGTGCTGAAGGCCGTCGTCGTGCTCGCGGGCGCACTCGCCGCGATCGCCATCTATGCGGCATGTCCGGATGCCGCCAGGGTAACTCGCCTCCGCGCGGCACTGCTCTTTGCCTGGAATCCGACCATCATCACCGAATTCGCCGGCGAGGGCCACAACGACGCGCTCATGGTGCTCTGCGTAATCGTGGGATTGTGCTGGATTGTCCGTCGCCGGACCGTGGCGGGCGCGGTTGCCCTGGCAGCCGGCGTGCTGGCCAAGTACCTGCCGCTCCTGTTCACGTTTCCCGTACTGGTGTATCTGTGGCGCACGCGACAGAGCCGGGCGCGATTCTGGCGCGGGATCGCCGCCGCCGTCATTGTGAGCGTGGCGCTGGCGACGCTTCTGTATGCGCCGTTCTGGGCAGGGCCGGATACCTTGAACGGCGTCCGGGTAGCCAGCCACAGGGCGTTCGGTCCGGGCACGTCAGGGATGCTGGCCTGGGGCCTCCCGTGGGTGCTTCCAGTTCATACGGCCAGCGTGCTGGGAGCGATGGGCGCAGCCGTCGTGATCGCCGTGGTGATCGCGGCGAGCCTGGGGGTGCACGATGCCGAAACCCTGTCCGGGGCATGCGCCACCATTGCGCTGGCGTACGTGCTGATCGCGGTGCCGAGATTCTGGCCGTGGTATGTCGCCCTGCCGACGGCGCTGCTCGCGCTGACGCCGACCCGTCGCTCGATTCTGATGATCCTGGCGCTGACCTTCTGCTCGAAGCTGATTGCTCCGCTCGATCTGCTTCGTGTGTCGGAGGCTGTCAGCTGGACTACCGAAGCCGTTGTCATGACGATGGTCGGTGTGTGGGTGCCACTCCTGGTCTGGGTGAAGATGTCTTTCCGCGCCCACGCTTCCGCGCCGCAATGAACGACCGGCTCGGCGGCGCCGGCTGGACTATTTCTGGTCCGCTCTCATAATCCCAACTTTTTGTCGGTCGAGGCTGGTGCCCCCCCCGAGATCGGAGACCTTCGGCGGTCAAACGGCGTCTCTCCATCCGGTTACTGCATGGCGCGTTTCCGGCCGAGTCTTGCGCGCGTGTCCTTGGTGTCCTGGCGGGCGTCGCGCTGGCGTCCGCGCCACTGACCGCCAGAGCCGCCCAGCGTGCCGCTCTGAGCGTGCGGGTCCTCGACGCCAAGAAGCCTGGCTGTCCCCGGGGCCAGCTTCGTTGCTTGCCGCGGGATCCACTGTATCGACGGCTCAGACAACCTCGAACAGCAGTGGCCTGGCCTCGCCGCCCCCACGGAGGGTCCCTTCCTGTCGATGACGCCGTCGTCCCCCGGCCCGTCGAGCAGCGTCCCCTCACCCGTTTTCCCGCGCTTCGCCAACGGCAACCTCTCAAGGGGGGAGGATACCAGACGGAGGTTCGGTGTTCCGGGTTCGGGGTAGGGTGGGGTGGGTTGCGCTCGGGTGGCGAACGCGAGATGCTTGGCACCGAACTCGGATGCTGAACCGGGAGCCCGGAACCCGGAACCCTGAGCCCGGAACCTCTTAGTGCGTTACCTCCACCTCGACGTCTTCGCCGACCGCCCTTTCGAAGGGAATCAGCTGGCGGTGTTTCCCGAGCCGGGCGGACTCTCGACCGCCACAATGCAGGAGATCGCCAGGGAGATGAACTTCTCCGAGAGCACCTTCATCTTCCCGGCGCAATCCGGCGGCAATGCCGGCAGAGCAAAAATGCGCATCTTCACGCCGGGCACCGAGTTGCCGATGGCAGGCCATCCGACCATCGGCAGCACCTATGCCCTGGCCGCGGAGGGAACCATCCCCCAGGGGCAGACCGATTTCATCTTCGAGCTCGGCGTCGGCCCGCTGCCGGTCTCGCTCGAATGGATCGGCGGGCGCCTCGACTTCGTCTGGATGACCCAGATACTGCCCGCCTTCGGGCCCGAGATCCGCGACCACGCCGCGTTCGCCGCCGCCGTCGGCCTCGACACTCGCGACCTCATGGCGGCGCTGCCGATCGAGGAGATCTCGTGCGGCGTCCCTTACCTGTTCGTGCCGCTGATGTCCCGCGATGCCGTCGACCGCGTCACCCTCGACCGCCGCGCCTACGCCTGCTGCCTCGACGCAGAGGGCCTGCCG